>VXRC01000002.1:159300-161233 GCA_009838645.1 Gemmatimonadota bacterium
GCGGTGTGTCCCTCGCCGTCGGTGTTTGTGGGTTTCGCCGGGGGGGGGGGGGGGTCGGGGCGCTGGCGTTGGGGGGGGGCGGCCGCGCCGAACTTCAAGCGGGTCTCCCTGGAGCTGGGCGGCAAGAACCCGAATATCGTCTTCGCGGACTGTCCCTACGAGGATACCCTGCAGACCGCCCTGCTGTCCTCCTTTTCCAACCAGGGAGAGATCTGCCTGTGCGGTCCGCGCATCCTCATCGAACGGCCCCTGTACGAGACCTTCCGGGACGATTTCGTCGAACGGACCCGCGGGCTGGCCGTCGGGGATCCGAGGGATACCGGCAACCGGCTCGGTGCCGTCGTGTCCGAGGCGCATATGGACAAGATCCTGTCCTACGTGGAACTGGCCAGGGAAGAAGGCGGGCGGGTCCTCTGCGGCGGGCAACGGGTGCGGGTGAACGGCCGCTGCAAGGACGGGTGGTTCGTCGCGCCCACTGTAATCGAGGGCCTGTCGCCGGACTGCCGGACCAACCAGGAAGAGATCTTCGGTCCCGTGGTGACGCTCCTGCCCTTCGATTCCGACGACGAAGCGGTGGACCAGGCCAACGGCACGCCCTACGGCCTGGCCGCCATGGTCTGGACCGACAACCTGGGCCGCGCCCACCGCGTGGCCGAACGCCTGCACGCGGGTATTATCTGGATCAACTGCTGGATGCTGCGTGACCTCCGCACGCCCTTCGGCGGCATGAAGCAGTCGGGCGTGGGCCGCGAGGGTGGATTCGAAGCCCTGCGGTTTTTCACCGAGCCCAAGAACGTGTGCATCAAGATGTAGCGGACGGTATGGACGGTACGGACGGTACGGACGATATCCCGCAAGACCAGGCGGAACGCGGAGACACGGCCATGCAACAGCATTACGATTCCGATCGGGCCCCCGAGCCGGTGGGACCCTATCCCCATGCCCGAAAGGTGGGGAACCTGCTGTTCCTGTCGGGCATCGGGCCCCGCATCAGGGGACGGCAGGACATTCCGGGCGTGACCCTGGGGCCGGACGGCGAGATCGCGTCCTACGATATCGAGCAGCAGTGCCACGCCGTTTTCCACAATGTCCGCTCCATCCTGGAAGACGCGGGCAGCGCCTGGGAGAACCTCGTGGACATCACCGTGTACCTCACCGACATGGAAAAGGACTTCACGGTATTCAACCGGATCTACCGCGAGTATTTCCGGGAGCATCAGCCCTGCCGCACCACGGTCGGGGTTTCCCGGCTCCCCACCCAAATTGCCATCGAACTGAAGTGCATCGCTACGATCTGAACAAGGAGGTCCGATCATGGCCGTAACGGCTCCATTCAATTTCAAGGCCTGGATAGACGAACACAGGCACCTGCTCAAGCCACCCGTCGGCAACCAGTGCGTCTATACGGAGGCCGAAGACTTCATCGTCATGGTCGTCGGCGGACCAAACGCCCGCAAGGACTACCACTACAATGAAGGCGAGGAGTTCTTCTACCAGGTGGAGGGCGATATCGTCCTGAAGATCATCGACGAAGGCAAGCCGGTGGACGTCCCGATCCGGGAAGGCGAGATCTTCCTCCTTCCCGCCGGGGTTCCCCATTCGCCCCAGAGACCGTCGGACACCGTGGGCCTGGTCATGGAAACCAGGCGCAGAAGCGGTGAAATCGACGGGTTCATGTGGTATTGCGAAAGCTGCGGGGAGAAACTCTACGAGGAACGTTTCGAACTGGAAGACATCGTCAGCCAGCTGCCCCCCGTCATGAACCGGTTCTTCAACAGCGAAGAACACCGTACCTGCAGGATCTGCGGCGCGGTCATGCCGAAACCGGAAGGCGGGTGATCGGGAGACTCGTAACCTCCGAAGGCGGAATACTCAGTTTTCTGCGGGTTTTTAAAGGCCTTTTCCGACTATAGCCTTAACAAGCATCGAGGAT
>VXRC01000003.1 GCA_009838645.1 Gemmatimonadota bacterium
GGGCGGGACCGGAGGGGTGAAACCGTCACCGCAACCTGCGATCCAGGCTACGCACGCCCCGACGATCGCGAAGATGAGAATCCTCGGCCGGCTCAAATGTGGCTCCCTCGGAAGACGCGGGACGACAACGGGTCTGAACCTGCGCCCGGCCGGGATGACGGAACAGGACCTAACTATATGAAATGACAGCCATGTCGGATGCTATTTCATGCCGTTCATGCGGCATGTCTTGACGTCGAAATGCTTGAGGTACCAGAAGTCGGATGAAGCATTTTGAGGCCACTCGCCACGCACGTAGAACCCGGTGCTGTAGCAATCGCTATTGCCGAAACTCGTGCCCGGGGCTACCGCCACGTTGTAGACATGAACGCAGCCTGCCTGCGAACCTTCCCGGAAGCTCATGACTGAAAAAGTTGCATTCCTCGTCTCCCCGGCCGCCGTTACGGTCCCATGGTGTGAAACGATGTCGTCTTCCCGGTAACGGGCATCGGAACAAACCGGACCCGTCGTCCCTCCCCCACCCCCACCAGGAGTCGTGGGTAGCGCAGGCGGAGTTGGAGCCTCGCACAGCCGCGGATCGCTGGATCGCGGAACCCAGTTGCCGGGACAACCGTTGGACCGAAACGACCCGACATTCATCCAGTCGGTAAGGACCGAGTAACTGTTGCCGGAACCGAAGTGATATGAATACTGAATTTCCTTCACGTCGACCTGATAGGTGACCGAAGGTCCAAGGCCATGAATGGTAATCGCCTGATGAGATGGGTCCTTCGGCAGTGACTTTGCCTTGGTATGAGTGGTTCCGTTCCGCAACTGACCCCTGATGCGAATGCGATACTTCTTGGTGCCCGGTGCCGCTATGTGAACATTGCGCCGCCGGCGTTCCTTCTCACTGGTGTTGTCCTGTGGATTGAACGTCCAGGTCGTCTGCAGTGCGATGCTTGAATCGCCCACTCGCGGTGACTCCGCAAATGACACGGGCTCGGTGGGCACGCTCTCCATGCATGCCGTCAGGACGACGGCCAGTAGAGCGATCGACGCGCTTCTGAGCATCGGTTCCTCCCCGTCCAAGGCCGCGCAATGCTCATGCGTGCACCTTCAAACGTGCGCCGCGCAGGGAGGGCAGGAACAGAAGCGAACCGTATGAAATGGACGGCATATCGGATGGTCTGGCGTCGTCGCGTTGTGTCCTTCTAGTATGACCACCTCTTGAGCACTCCGCGAAACCGACCTGGTCCACGGGCAGCGACAAACATGTCAGGATTTTTCCGAGTATCTCTTCTTCTCGTCGCCTGGGGTTGTTCGTCACCACAATCTGAGCCGAGCGCGAATGCGTCAGCCGCGGGCGGCGCGGGCACGGTCGACCAGAACCAGCCGGGCGATGGCTGGGTCCAGCCGTCCACCACATTCAACTTCGGCTACTGCGGCATCTGCCCCCGCGACCCCGTGGAGGACTGGGGTTCCGATTTCTCGAGGGGCTTCCTGGGCGAAGGCGAGTCATGCACCTACGCCCCCTACAGACTCGCCGATGGGGATCCGCAGACGGGCTGGGCCGAGGGGGGCGCGGGCGCGGGTATTGGCGCGGAAGTGATCGTGCCGGCGCTATTGGACACCGTGTACTACTACAGTCCCGATGATGGAGGGGGAGGGCGCTGGACGACGGCCGATCCCCTGGACCTGACCAGGCCTGTCCGGATCTGGGCGGGTTACGGCAGGTCACCCGACCTCTTCGCCGCGAACGCGCGGCCGCAGCGCGTGCGCGTGTCGGTGCTGCGTCTGCGATTGATGCCGGACCCGGATGCGCATGACGCGACCGGGTGCAGTTTTTCCACTTATGTGGAGCCGGTCGTGGTCGCCGAACACGAAGTCGCCCTGCAGGACCTAAACGGCTATCAGGATCTCCCCGTTCCCGGGTTCGATGTCGAATACTACGACGAATACCCCATGGAATGGCTGGAAATGGATGGCGCCGAACGGCACCTGCACCAGCAGCGGGTCGATGCGGGGGAGGCGGCGCCGTACGAGCCCGAACCCTGGCAATACGCGTACGCGCTCAAGCTGACGCTGCTGGATGTATATCCGGGGACCCGACACGAGGACACGGTGATCTCCGAAATCGGCAACGACCCCCGGTTCGAAGCGGCGGGCACGGTCAGCGCGGAGGCCGCCGAACTGTGGGCGGGGACCTGGTACGAACCGTCGGAGACGTCGCTCAGAGACAACGTGTACTTCAGGATCGAGATCTTCGACGCGGACGAACTCGGGTTCGCGTACGAGGCCGAGTACCGGGACATCCCATACGGTCCCAACGCAATCCGGAGCGCGGCCCAGAACGCGCGGTTCGAAGGTCCCGGACGCGCCGTGGATCCCGCGACGGGTCACGTCTTCGTTCTGACCGTCGATCCGGCCGACCCAGGCGCTCGCTCCATCGATGTAGTCGAAGGGGATCCGGGCAGATTGGGATGGTCTCCGGACGAGGACCTCGGGCCTGAGACGTTACAGGGCAGGTGGATCTTCGACAGGCCTGTGTTCCGGACGGGATTCGACTGTGACGCTGCGGCCACTCCGGTCGAGACTGTGATATGCGGCGACGCAACGCTCGCGCGGGGGGATTTCGAGATGAGCGAGCTGTACGGCGAACTCGTCGGGAGCGTCGGCGCCGATCGCGAGCCGCCGCTCAGGGCCGACCAACGCGATTTTCTCGCGAGGCGCGACAGCGACTGCCGGAGCGACAACGGCGTGGACAAACGATGCGTCGCCCGGCTCTACGCCGACCGTCTCGTGGTGCTGCAACGGTGGAGGGACCCGACCCTCGGCGACGGGTCGCGCTTCGATACCAGGTATGCGATGTCGATTCTGGATGACGGTGGCGATCTCCGTCAAAACACGGCGGCCCGGCTCGCCATGTATCCGCTTCAAATGGAAGAGGGGACCGCGGTATGGGGACTCGACGCGAGCGGGCTCCTCTACGAGCAGTCGTACATCGACACGCGCGTGGTCTGGCCGGCGGACGTCGAGATCCAATACTCCGACGTGTTTTACGTCGGGACAGGCGGCGAGGTCTGGACAGCGGCGCACATGGCGCCGGCGGATTCCGTTTCGTATTCGGAGATCAACGCGGAATACGGCTTCGAGCCCTGGCGGATCGAAACGGACGCCGGCCGGGATTTTCTGACGATCTGGGGGGAGACCGAGGAGGGCGTACCGGATATGGTGCGCGATTGGCTCGACCGGCATCCGATCCCGGACCTGGAGGCTTGGGACTAAACGGGCACGAGACTGATCTCACCCTTTGACCGCGCCGCCAAGTCTCGTTGGTTTTTCGGCCTGCGCGGTCCCGGCCGCCGTGTTCCGCCGCGCCCGTGATCTGTTCCTCGACCGTGTAGCCCTCTCCCAGGGGCATGGCGATGAACTGGCGGATCTGGCCCTTCTCCACGCAGTAGCCGTCGATCCAGGGTTGGTCGGGGAGGACGACGTAGTCCTGCGGGTCCTGGTTGAGGTGCTCCGTCCAGTTGTCGCCGGTGACGGCGCACACCTTGCCGGTGGCGATCTTCACGGCGAAGGGGTAATCGGGAGCGCTCGAATGGGGGCGGGAGTCGAAGCTGATCCACATGGCCTCCGCCTGGTGCATCGGCATTAGCACGCCGCCGCGCCGAAGCCACTCCGTAGGCAGGCGGGACTCCTTACCGCGAAAGCGCTGGGTGATGAGTTTCATAACCGAGCTGTAGAGGCTCACGTCACGGCTTTCGCGCTGTTGGGTTCGGAGGGAGACGTGTAGCGGATTCTGGACGAGGAACGGGTGCGGGCCACGGAGCAGAACCTTGTTGCCCACCTCTACACCATCGAGGAGGCCTACGCCATGGCCGAATATTGCTCCGGAGGGAGACTGCCATGAACGACGCAAGCACGGATCTAAGCGATACCGATTCCGGGATCTACTCAACATGGCAACGGAGGACGTCGCGGTTGCCAAGGGTGAGATGAGCGATGCGGCGAAACGGTTACGGGAGGCCCAGGCGACGCTGAACGCCTTTGAGATGTTGAAGCGGTTACGTCGGGAAACGGAAGCCGGCTAGGGTCGTTGCTGGTGATGCCAACGCTGGTTATGATGGCCGGGAGCCGGTGAGAAGGGCGGCGAGGAAAGGACCCCGGAACACCGTTGGTGCCGAACACAACCGACGTCAACAACACCCCCGGCGGTGGAGCTGTCCCGCTTTCGCGGACGGTTGATTTCTGTGGTTGATCGTCTTCGTTG
>VXRC01000004.1 GCA_009838645.1 Gemmatimonadota bacterium
ACCCAGCCCCGCCCGGCCCGGCCGCCCGTGCCCCTTGGCATCAACCTGGTCGAGACGAACACCGGAAGGCCGGCGGGCGCGGAAGAAGTAGTGGAAGAACTGGTCGCGGCGATGCGTCCCTTTCTGGGTGTTGCCGACTATGCGACGCTCAACCTGAACTGCCCGAATACAACTTCAGGCCGAAGCCCCTTCGACGAGCCGGGCACGCTGGGGACGTTGCTCTCGGGATATGCCGATTACGACGCCATGCCACCCACCTTCCTGAAGGTGGTGCCGACCACTGACCCCGCAACGATCGAGGGGACGCTCTCCGCCATGGATCCATTCCACTTCGTAAAGGGCATCGTGTTCGGTCTGCCGACCGGAAAGCCCTATGAAGGCCTGAAGACCCCGCCACAGGTCCTCGACCGCATGCCCGGGACCCTTTGCGGCCGGCCGACCCGGGCGCTGAGCGACGCGTCCATCCAGGCCTGGTATTCCCGGATGGATCGCGGCCGCCACGTGATCGTGGGCACCGGGGGGATTTTCAATGCCGAAGACGTCTACCGGAAGATCCGGTTGGGTGCGACCCTGGTCCAGGTCTACACGGCCCTCGTCTACCACGGTCCGACCCTGGTAAAGCGCATCAACCGCGGCCTGTGCCGCCTGATGACCCGGGACGGCCTGGACCGGATTGCCGATGCCGTGGGCGTGGACAATCCCCATACGAATCCGAACACGAATCCGCCTGCGAATCCGCGAAGTGCGCGAAATCCTGGTGGTGCCGTCGATGCCTGACGTAATCCCGTCCCTGGATTCGGTCACACCCGAATGGCTGACCTCCTTGCTTCGACAACGCGGTGTACTCGAACGAGGGCGGGTCCTGGACGTCAAGATCCGGTCCAATCCCGCGTTCAACTCAGTCGCGGCGCACCTGGAGCCCGTGTATTCCGCGGATGCCCCGGCAGGCGTCCCCGAACGCCTGTTCATCAAGATCAAACAGCATCGCTGGGGACGGGATGAAGTCTCCTTCTACCGGATGGCCATGAGGCAGAAGCCGCCGCTGCCCATGCTGATCCCCTTCATCGACGGCGCGTACGACGAGGACACGGGGATTTCGCACTGCCTGATGCTCGATGTCTCCGGAACGCATCATGCCCCCGTCTCCCGTGCAAGCCTGCTGGCAGGCGACGGCGTACCGAAAGCAGGGGAACTGGCCGGTTGCGTGGAAGCCCTGGCCAGCCTGCACGCATACTGGTGGGAACACCCGGACCTGAGGGACGGCCCTGTGAGGATCCCGACCCCTTTCACGGATGAAGAAAGTTACATGGCCGAGGTGCGGGACCAGGCCGAGGAATGGAGGCGATTCAGCGCATCGGCCGCTGCCGAACTGCCCCGCGAACTGATCGAGTTGTACGACCGTCGAATTGAAGCGCTGCCCACGCTGTGGGATCGATACCTGAAACATCGAATTGCCCGTTTCTCAAAGCTCACGGTGTGTCACTCGGACTGTTACTTCACCCAGTTCCTCTGTCCCGACGACCCGGAGATACACGGAACCTACCTGTCGGATATGGAGGAGGCATGCATCTACCTGGGCGCCGAAGACCTGGTCTACGTGTTCGCGACGTTCTGGACGCGTGAACAGCGACAGGAAAACGACCGGGAGTTACGATGCTTGAAGCGGTATTACGAGACGCTGGTGAATCGTGGTGTGAAGGATTACTCGTGGGATGATCTCTGCATGGATTACCGCCTGCAGATGATCTGGCGGGTTGAACTTCCCGTCTGGGATCAGCAGAACGGGAGTTCGCCGGACTACTGGCGACCCAAGATGCAATGCCTGGCCGATGCGTACCGCGACTGGGACTGCGCGGCCCTGCTGTAACCGGCTCGCCTAGAACGTGCCTTCCACGCTCAGCGTCGTGCCGCCGGTCTCCTTCTTGCGCACCTTGGACGACCGTATCCGCTCCTGCAGCTTCTCGTAGTAGAGCGCTTCGTCCACCGGGATATCGACCCAGTCGTCCTGCCAGGCGGAGAGGAGCATGGCGTTGGCCAGTTCGACGCCCCGGATGCCTTCGACGCCCGGCGCGATGAGCGGCGTGCCCTCCAGGATCGCGCGCACCCAGTCCTTCGTGATGCCGCGATGCTCTTCGCCTCCGGCCTGGAAGGGGATTTCGCATTTCCAGGTCTCCGGGCTGCCGAACCCGCCCTTCCATTCGCGGTTGAAGACGTCCGCCGGCGTGCGATTGCGCCAGAAGGTGATCCGCCCTTCCTCCATGACCACCTTCCCGTTGTCGCCCGTGATCTCCATGCGGTTGGTCCCGGGCGACTCGCCCGTGGTCGTGATGAAAACGCCCGTGGCGCCGTTTTCGTACTCGGCGTAGGCCGTCACGTCGTCTTCGACTTCGATGTCGTGGTACTTCCCGAAGCCGCAGAAGGCCCGGATGCGCACGGGCATGCCGCAGATCCACTGCCAGAGGTCGAGGTTGTGGGGGCACTGGTTGGCGAGCACGCCGCCGCCTTCACCGGACCACGTGGCGCGCCAACCGCCCGAGTCGTAGTAGCTCTGCGCACGGAACCAGTTCGTGATGATGTAGTTCGTCCGTCGTAGCTCGCCCAGTTCGCCCGATGACACGAGTTCCTTGAGCTTCCGGTGCTCGCCCAGCGTCCGCTGGTTGAACATCATTCCGAAGACGAGGCCGCTCTTCTCGGCCGCCGTGTTCATTTCCCGCACCTGGCGCGTGTATACGCCGGCCGGTTTTTCGCAGAGCACGTGCAGTCCCCGGTCAAAGGCCTTGATCGCCAGCGGCGGATGGTCGTAGTGGGGCGTCGCGATGATCAAGGCGTCGATCGCTGCGGACGCCAGTAGTTCATCGGCGCTTCCATAGGTCGAGACGTCGTCGCCGGCGAGCGATTTCGCCTGCGCCAGTTGATCCGGATCGACATCGCAGACGGCCTTCAGTACCGCGCCCGGCACTTCGTTCCCGGTGAGGTAATCGATGTGGAACCCGCCCATGTTCCCGAGGCCGATCACACCGATGCGTACGACGTCCATGGATCACTCCTTCATCCGGCGAGAGCGGCCGGCTTTCCGTTTCTCATCACGAAGGGGAAATGCTCGCCCGCCTGGTTCATGGGTGCCCCGTCCGGCACGTCGACGAAGGCTTTCATGACGTGCTGCCCGGACGCGACGAAGCGGGACGCGCCCGTCATGTAGTGCATGGCGATGGCGCGCCTGGGTTGATCGGAATGATTGAAGGGCGAGCCGTGCCAGGTCAGCGAGTGGTGGAACGAGACTTCACCGGTCTTCACCGGCCAGGGCCGGGGATCTACCTTCTCCGCGCCACTGCGGCCCGGCGGCGTGAAGCCTTCGATCCGACCGAAGTCCTCCGTCTGCTGCAGGTGGGCCTGCGTCCGCAGGAACTCGATCTGGTTGCCCCACCGGTGGCTGCCCGGCGTCATCCACATGCACCCGTTCTCCACCGTCGCGTCGTCGAGGGCGACCCAGGCGGATACCGGCGTCATGGGCCGTATGATGGGCCACAGCGGCGCATCCTGGTGCCAACTGGTTACGCCGCCGTAGCCCGCCGGCTTGTACTGGATCTGGTCGTGCCAGACCATCAGTTCGTCCGCCTCGGTGAGCCGGCTGATGGCATCCACGATGAAAGGATGGTGGATCAGGCGCCGGTAGGCGCCGGACACTTCCCAGATGTTCACGATCTGCCAGACGCAGCGTTCCGGTTCCCGATCGCGGACCATGTTGTGGAAAAGCACCGGTCTCGGCCCGTCCTCGGGAAAACCTTCAGGGCCGGTGTCGAGCACGCGCTGCAACTCGTCGCGAAGTTCCTGGACCCCGGAGTCGTCCAGGACGCGGCCGCCGTTGAGGAACCCGTTGCGGTGAAATTCGGCTATTTGGTCATCGGTCAACATCCCGGCGCCTCCCGTTTCGTCCGCGTACGAAGCACGGGAACAACCCATGCCATCGACGCATTTCCGTCTCCTTTGATGACGCATCTGCTGTATTCATGAACGTGTATATTCCAGGTTACCAATTTACCCCCCGGCACGAAGCCGCCAAAGCCTTTTTTGAAGGAAGCCCCGTGTTGACAATACCGGCTTAAATCCCTATAATACGCATGTTGTCCGGCCCGGATCGATCGGACCGCATACCGGCAGAAAGCACCATGTTCTGCATGTGAAAAACTAACCAGACCCGTAGTATCCGGGCGTAAATCACGGTCCGGAACGCCATGTCCATCCGGAGCAAACCGCTCCCCTGCCCAGGAGGAAAGGCCAGCCGATGTCCGAAGCACCTACCGCACCCACCGAAACCATGGAATTCAAGAGCGAGTTGCGGCAGATCCTTCACCTGATCACCCATTCGCTCTACTCCAACAAGGAAATCTTCCTCCGCGAACTGATCAGCAACGCCAGCGACGCGATCAACAAGATCCGCTTCAATTCCATCAACAACAGCGACCTGCTCGACGGCGACACCGAGTGGAAGATCAAGCTGATTGCAGACAAGGACAAGAACACGCTGACGGTTTCCGACAACGGCACGGGGATGTCCCGCGAAACCATTATTGATCAGCTGGGCACGATCGCGAAGTCCGGCACCCGGGCCTTCCTGGAGACCCTGCGGCAGGCGGACGAAGCCAGCCGTCCCGAGTTGATCGGCCAGTTCGGCGTGGGTTTCTACTCGGCGTTCATGGTGGCCGACCGGGTGACGGTGGTCTCCCGCCTGGCGGGCGATCCGAAAGACCAGGGCGTCCGCTGGGTCTCCGCGGGAGAGGGCGAGTTCACCATCAAGTCGGTGGAGAAGGAGGCCCACGGGACCGACGTCACGCTCCATCTTAAGGAGGACGAGAAGGAGTTCCTGGAGGAATGGCGGCTGCGGCAGGTGGTCAAGGAGTTCTCCGATTTCATCGAGTACCCGGTCGTCATGGACGTGGAACGGCACGAACCCGTCGAGGGAGAGGACGACAAGACGGAGGCGGTGGTCCGGGAAGAGACGCTCAATTCCATGAAGGCCCTCTGGCTGCGTTCGAAGGACGAGATCGAAGAAGACGAGTACAACGCCTTCTACCGCCAGATCTCCCACGATTACGGCGATCCTGCGAAGGTGATCCACTACACCGCCGAGGGGCTGACGGAGTTCAAGGTGCTGCTCTTCATCCCGGCGAAGCGGCCCTTCGACATGATGTTCGGCGATCCCAAGGTAGGACCCAGGCTGTACGTGCAGCGGGTCCAGATCATGGAAAACTGCGAGGAGCTGCTGCCGCCCTACCTGCGCTTCATCAAGGGCGTGGTGGACTGCGCGGACCTGCCCCTCAACGTCTCCCGCGAGATCCTGCAGCAGAACCCCATCCTCGACCGCATCCGGAAGAACATCGTCAAGCGGATCTTCACGGTGCTGGAGGAGATGAAGAAGGACGAGTTCGACAAGTACGTGGAATTCTACCGGGAACTGGGCCTGATCCTCAAGGAGGGGATGGCGCAGGACTTCGAGAACCGGGACACCCTGACCTCTCTGGCCGTGTACGAGTCCATGAACACCGAGGCCGGGAAGTACATTTCCATGGATGAATACGTAGACCAGATGCCGCCCGACCAGGATGAGATCTACTACCTGATCGGCGAGCACCGCGGCATGCTCGAGCGGACGCCGTACCTGGAGGTCTTCCGGGACCGCGGCTGGAACGTCCTCTTCATGACGGACCCCATCGACGAATTCGTCATGTCGTCGGTGGACGAGTACCGCGAGAAGAAGTACAAGGCGGCGGACAAAGGCGACATTGCGGCGGACGAAACCGATAAGGCCAAAGCGGAAGACGACGAGAAGACCTTCCAGGCCCTGATCGAGGCCCTGAAGGGCAAGATTCCGGAGGTGCAGGATATCCGGCTGTCCACGCGCCTCAAGGACAGCGCCTCCTGCCTGGTGGCCGACGAGGGCGCCATGAGCGCCCACATGGAACGGCTCATGCAGCGCATGGGCGAGGGCGGCGGCCAGACCTCCAAGCGCATCCTGGAACTCAACGCCGGACATCCCGTGGTCCAGGGCCTGCAGAAGCTCCACGACAGCGACGGCGAAGATGCACGCGTCGAATCCATCGGCCGCCTGCTGTACGAGCAGGCCGTGGTGGCCGAGGGGTCCAAGCTCGACGATCCCGTAGGCTTCGCGAGCCGGATCAACGACCTGCTGGTCAAGGAACTGATCCGGATTTAGCGCGGCACAACGAGACGACTGTACGCCATGCGCACTCCCACCGTACTTGTATCGATCCTCTTGCTGGCCTCCTGCGGCGAAAGTGAGCGCGGCGGGGAACAGTCGGGGACCACCACGGAAGGCGGCCGCGTCAACTCGATCGGTGTGACGCTGCCCGACGACGCCGTGGACGCCTCCCGCCAGGTGCTCCGGTCCATGAGCCCCGAGCCGAAGAGCCTGGACCCCAGTATCGAGCCCTACGACACCGAGCAGACGATCCTGCCCTTCGAGGCCCTGTTGTTCAAGGACGAGCACTGGAACCCGATCCCGGGCGCCGCGCACAGCTGGGGCTCGGATGACGGGATAATCTGGACCTTCAACCTCAGGTCCGGGATGCGCTGGAGCGACGGGTCGCCGCTGACGGCCCACGACTTCGTGTATTCCTACCGCCGGATGCTCGACCCCGAATCCACCAACATCTACGCTTTCTTCTATTACGACATCAAGAACGCCGAAGCGATCGTCAAGGGGGAGAACAAGGACCTCGGGTCCCTGGGCGTCCGGGCCGTGGACGATACGACCCTGGTCATCGAAACCGAAAAGCGGGCGCCCTACCTGCCCCATATCGTTTCTTTCGGCGACGCCATGCCGGTGCCGAAGCGGCTCGTGGACAAATACGGCCGCAAGTGGACCGAACCGCAGAACATCATCACGAATTCCGGCTTCATGGTCACGGAGTGGGTCAACGGCAGCCACATGACGCTTGTTCCCAATCCCTACTACAACGGCCCCCACAAGCCCTTCCTGGAGAAGGTGATCCACCCTTTTCGCAACGCGGCCGCGGCCACCATCCTTCCTTACGAGAGCGACGAGGTCGACATGGAGAACGTGGACGTGAACGACCTGGAACGCATCGAGCGTGATCCCGAACTGAAGAAAGATCTCGTGCGCTTTCACGGACTGAATACCTGGTATCTCTTCTTCAGGACGCAGCTGCCGCCCTTCGACGACATTCGCGTCCGGGAAGCCTTCACGCGGGTGATGGACCGCGACAACATCTGCAACATCATCCTGCGGGGCGGGGCCGTGCCGGCCTATTCCATGATCCCACCCGGCTTCAGGGAATTCGAGGGCGACACGCACGCCGCGGTGCAGGGATTCGATCCCGAACGGGCGCGGCAACTGATGCGCGAGGCCGGATATCCAGGTGGTCAGGGATTCCCCCGCCAGGAACTGTGGCTAAGGGCGCCTACCCCCTCCGACCGCCTGATCGGCGTGGCGATACAGAGCATGCTGAAAGAACATCTCGGCGTCGACGTGGACATCCGGACGGCCGACCTGCACACCTACATGGACCATCTGTACGAGTGGAACATGAACCTCGGGCTGATCGCCTTCGGCGCCGATTTCCTCGACCCCCGCAACATACTGGACATGATCTGGCACTCCCAGCCCCGGGGCCACGGCCGGCAGGACTGGCACAATCCCGACTTCGACCGCCTCGTGGATGCAGCCGCGGCCGAACTGAATCCGGAGATCAGGGAAAGTCTGTACCGTGAAGCCTCGGCCGTCCACGTGGCGGACTATCCCGGCGCGTTCCTCTATCACAAGATGGGTCTGCAGCTCCGGAAACCCTGGCTGAAGGGCTATGCCGTAAACGACGACGGCACCGTGGGTTCCTTCCGCTGGCATAAGTTATACATCGCCGAGGTGGAAGATGGGGAGTAGGGATCTTTCCGGGAGTAAGCGGGGCCCGGCCGTCCTTCGTTTACCGGCCGCGCTACGCCGGCCGCTCGGATACCGTCTCCTGCCCGCGCCGCTCGTATTGCCCACCTGTCACTTGTTCATTACGCCGCTCGCCCTATGCTTTGCGGCCTTGCTTTGGATGCCCGGGTCGGCCGCAGCCCAGGAAAGCCCGGTCCTCCTCGAAGCGATCAGCGTCCTCCCCGTCGAGGGTCCCGAATCCAACCAGCCATCGGGACTCTTCGTCCATAACGACACCCTGTACACCGTTTCCGACAAGCACGACGATACCATCTTCCGGATTGAACTCCGGGAGGATGTCGCGGTATTCGTTCCGCATATACGGTTCGAGGCGCCCAAACCCTTCGGGGTGTTCAGGCTGGACCTGGAGGGCATCACCCGCGATGACGACGGAAGCTTCTATCTCGCCAGCGAAGGGGCGTTCGCCATTCTGAAGGTCGACGCGGACGGAAAGAAGGCATCCTGGGTCACCACGAGCCTCCGGAAAACAGGCGCATCGGCGGGGCTTTTCCAGACGCGCGGCGGATATCTCGAGGGCATCACGCTGATGGCCCGGGACCGGTTCCTGGTCACCGCGGAAAGGGAGCCCTGCGGCCTGATCGAAGTCGACATGGCCCCGGTGCAAAGGATCGTGGAGATCGCCAATCATGGCGCAACGGACAGTTACACGGGCCTGCACCGGGAGGTCGAAAACGTATACATCCTTCAGAGAAGCACCGCGACCATCCGGAGGACCATCCGGTACCTGGACGTGGACAGTCCCTCAACGATCTGGTCCTTCGCCCATATCGTCAACGACCCGGAATACCTCTATCAGCACGAACAGTTTGGCGCGAAAACGGCGGAGGGGCTCGCCATGGACCGCGACCGGGTCTACGTCATCCTCGACAACAACAACGACGCGCGCCGGATGTACCCCACCGATCACAGACCCTTGCTCCTGATCATGAAGCGGCCCGGGTGAAGCGGCCATGAATCGTGATGCCCAGGACAGGCTGGTACGCCTCTTCCGCCGTACGTTCGGCCGTGCGCCGTCGCGCATCGCCGCCCTAGGCGCGGACGGCTCGAGTCGGCAATACTTTCGGCTGGCGGACGGGGGACGGACGGTCATCGGGACGGCAAACGAAGACCTCCGGGAAAACGTCGCCTTCCTTACGCTGTCCCGCCACTTCCGCCGCCATGGCCTGCCGGTGCCCGAGATCTTCGCCGAGGACCTGGAACAGGGCGTCTATCTGCAGCAGGACCTGGGTGACGAGACGCTGTACGACCGGGTGGCCGCCACGCGAGCGGAGGAGGGCACTTTTTCGGAAGGGCCGGCCGCGATGTACCGGCGGGTGCTCGACGACCTGCCCCGTTTCCAGGTCACCGCGGCAGCGGACCTGGACTTCTCGGTCTGTTACCCCAGGAGCCGGTTCGACGCGCAGTCCATCCGGTGGGACCTGAACTACTTCAAGTATCACTTCTTGAAGCTCGTGCCGGTGGACTTCGACGAGCAGGCCCTCGAAAACGATTTCGAGCGGCTCACGGCGTTCCTCCTGGAAGCGGATACCCATTTCTTCCTGTACCGTGACTTCCAGTCCCGCAACATCATGTGGCATGAGGGACGCCCGCATTACATCGACTACCAGGGCGGGCGGCAGGGCGCGCTTCAATACGACGTGGCGTCTCTTCTGCTGGATGCCAAGGCCGACATCCCGTGGGAGATCCGGGACGAACTCCTGGATCACTATGTCGAAGCGGCCGGCGAGTATGCCCCCCTTCGCCGGGATGCGTTCCTGGCGCACTATTACGGTTACGCCCTGGTCCGTCTCATGCAGGCGCTGGGCGCCTACGGGTACCGTGGCTTGTACGAAGGCAAGTCCCACTTCCTGACCAGCATCTCCCACGGCGTCCGCAACCTCGAGGGGCTGCTCGAGCGGGACGGCCCGCCGGTCGACCTGCCTGAGTTGAACCGTGCCTGGTCGCGCATCGTCGACGACCCGGCGCTTCGGAGAATGGGCGAGGTTTCCGGCGAAGGACTGACCGTCCACCTCTGGAGTTTTTCCTATCACCTCGGTCTGCCCCGGGATCCGAGCGGAAACGGCGGCGGGTTCATCTTCGACTGCCGGATCGTGAAGAACCCCGGCCGTATACCGGAATACGCGGATCTGACGGGAAAGGACGCGCCGGTGGCGGCCTTCCTGGACGAACTCGAGGAGGCACGGTCCTTCCTGGGGGATGCGCTGACCATGGTCGACCGGGCGGTCGAACACCACCTGCGTCGCGGGTTCACGGACCTGACCGTCGCCTTCGGGTGCACGGGCGGTCAGCACCGCTCGGTGTATTTCGCGGAACGGCTGGCGGCGCACCTGAAGGAGCGTCCGGGCTTGAAGGTCCGGCTCAGGCACCGGGAGCAGGAGGATTCGTGAAGGCCATGATCCTTGCGGCGGGCCTGGGCACCCGGCTCCGGCCCCTCACCGACGCCCGGCCCAAAGCCCTTGTAGAGGTCGCCGGCCGGCCGATGCTTTACTGGGTGATCGCGCGGCTCGCCCGCCATGGTTTCAACGACATCATCATCAATGCTCACCATTTCGCGGAACAGATCGAGGCCTTCGCGGCCGCGTACGATAGTCCCGGCGTTTCGCTGACCGTTTCCGTGGAGGAGGAGATCCTCGACACGGGCGGCGGGGTGCGCATGGCCGCGTGGTTCTTCCACCGCGAGGAGCCGTTCCTGGTGCACAACGTGGATGTGCTGACCGACCTGGATCTGTCCGCGCTGATGACGGCCCACCGGGCATCGGAAGCCGGTTCGGCGTGTGGCGCTCGTTCGGCGCCGGGTGCCCACCGGGCATCGGAAGCCGGTTCGGCGAGTGGCGCCCTGGTCACCGTCGCCGTGAAGAAAAGGAAGAGTACGCGCCACCTGCTTTTCGACGAGGCGGGACGGCTGGGCGGCTGGCGTTCGGATATCACGGGAGAGACGCGCACGGTCCGGCCGATGGAGGGTCCCGTCACCTCCCTGCCCTTCATGGGCGTCTACGTCATGTCGCTGGCGGCGTTGGGCAAGATGACCGGTTCCGGTTCCTTTTCGATCATCGACTTCTTCCTGGATCTGGCGGGTACGGGCAGCCCAATTCAGGCCTTTCGGGCCGAAGAAGCCCGGTGGGCGGATCTCGGAAGCGTGGACCGAATCGCGGCGGCGGAGCGGCTGTTCGGAAAGGACTGGTTCGCGGATTTCGGTTAGTCCGTTCTCCAGGAAAACACCGGTGCGCAAAGGCCGGGCTTCGCGCCAACGGTCGAAAAGACTTGAAGCGCCAGGCGCCTGCGGTTATCTTAAGACTGTACCTATCTTCCTCTAAACACGCCCTCACCCAAAGGAGGTTTAAGTGGACGTATCGTCCTCCCGCGGCGCGAGGCAGTGTCTGCGTAGTCTGCTCTATCGCGGTTGTTGCCCCCGCCGAAACTTGTCTCCCACATAACCGGCGACAGCGGGTAATTGCGCGACTAAGACTTATCCCTCGGGATTCGCGCTCATTGAGTGTCTCTAGTTGAGCGTCACGATTTGAGCGTCTCCGATAGTTCTCGCGGAACGGCTTTCTCCCAATTTGCGGCCCCGACGGCCTTCTTGTTCGTTCCACCCGGGGCGATGGCGGTTCGTGGATGCACGGGCATCCCTGCTTGAAACCGCCTGGATTCCGATCCAATCGCAGCTTTTCTTTTCTCCCCGCGCGGATCGAACTACAGGGTCCGAGCCGCTCTTCGTGGGTCCGAGCCGCCCTTCGTGAGTCCGCGATGTTACACTTGGGTCCGCGCCACAATGAACGGGTCTGACGCCCCATCCCGTCGCTACCCGAAACGAGTCGAGTTGCGAGGAGCACGCGGCGCGGTTCCAATCTCCGGACGCCGGATATCCGTTATCAGTAAGGAAGGTACCATGATTAGAAGCATGAATGGCAAGACCCCCAGGTTTCGGATATACGATCTCAGGAACTACAGGAAAATACCGCAGATCGACAGGCTCCCGGACGACCTGAAGTTCGAAATGGAAGTCGTGGCGCGGGTTCTGCCGTTCCGGACCAATTCCCACGTGGTGGAGCACCTGATCCAATGGGAGAATATCCCTGACGATCCCATGTTCCAGCTCACTTTCCCGCAGCGGGAAATGCTGTCGCCGGACCACTTCGACGAGGTGGCGGCCCTGGTGAAAAAAGAGGCGGGTGAAGCGGAAATGGAGCGGACCGTGAACCGGATCCGATGGGATCTGAACCCACAGCCCGCGGGTCAACTCGAGCACAACGTCCCCAGGGAGGACAACGAGAAACTGGACGGCATGCAGCACAAGTACCGGGAAACGGTCCTGTTCTTCCCGTCCCAGGGCCAGACCTGCCACGCCTACTGTACCTTCTGCTTCCGCTGGCCCCAGTTCGTGGGCATCGATGAGCTGAAGTTCGCCAGCCGCGAGGTCGAAAGCCTCATCAGGTACCTCGAAGACAATCCCCAGGTCACCGACGTGCTTTTCACGGGCGGCGATCCCATGGTCATGCGGGCAAAGAACCTCAGCGTGTATATCGATGCGTTGCTGAAGGCGGATCTCCCTAATCTGCACACGATCCGGATCGGGACGAAATCGCTGGCCTACTGGCCTTACAAGTACCTCACCGACCCGGATGCGGACGACGTGCTGGCGTTGTTCGAACGGATCACCCGCGCCGGCAAGCACCTGGCGGTCATGGCCCATTGCAGCCATCCCGCCGAACTCCAGCCCGACGTGGTGTCAAAGGCGGTCAGCCGGATCCGCGGTACGGGAGCGAAGGTTTACACGCAGTCGCCCATCCTGAGGAACATCAACGACGATCCGGACACGTGGGCGACCATGTGGCGCAGGCAGGTGGACCTGGGGATGGTGCCGTACTACATGTTCATGGTGCGGGACACCGGCGTGCAGCACTTCTTCGCCGTGCCGATGGTACGGGCCTGGGAGATCTTCCAGAACGCCTATCAGCAGGTAAGCGGGATCTGCCGAACCGTGCGCGGACCCAGCATGTCGGCCCATCCCGGCAAGGTCCACGTAATGGGCATCAGCGAGGTCCACGGGGAGAAGATCATCGCCCTCCGGTTCCTGCAGGGACGCAATCCCGACTGGGTCCTGCGGCCGTTTTTTGCCAGGTACGACGAAGAAGCCATCTGGCTGGACGACCTCGAGCCGGCCTTCGGCGAAGAGACGTTCTTTTTCGAGAAGGAACTGGCGCAGTTGTGCGAGGAGGACCAGCCCTCCGGCCAGTGGGACGAAATGGAATCGCTGGTGCTGGAAGGCGTGGGGTGGAATTGATGCGTTGTGCAGGTTAAGGTCCGGTACCACTAAACAGTTCTGCAATCGTGGTACCTTGGGATTCCCGCGGATCCTGGCTACCCACCAGGTAAGCCAGGATCGGTTCTAGTTCCTGAGGTCTGTTCTTCTCCAACTACCGCCGCGGTCAACTTTTCCCCGGCCCACTGGTTTATACTCACGCCGTCGACTTCGGCCGCCTCGGCTACCGCTGCGTGGATTTCAGGATCAATACGCAACAGAAGTCTCCCGGAATAAGGTTTGTTCGGAGTCTCTCCCCGTTCGTCACAGCTTTCCAGGTAGAACTCAACCGCCTCTTCAAAAGCCTCGCGAACTTCTCCTACGCTTTCTCCGTGAAACGTGATGATGTCGCGAATACCAGCCACACGTCCGACGAAACATCCGTCCTCGTCGCTGTATTCGATGCGCGCTGGATATCCTCTGTAACGCATCGGTTTCATGGCCGACACCCGTCTTCGGGAGAGGTCTTCCGTTGGCGACTATTCATGCTAAATGATATCACATTATAATATCACCAGCAAGTTTTTTTTATTCGTCACCGCAAGCGCCAGGTCTAATCCCCCAACCCCGCATGCCGGCAGACGATTTCCACGGCCTTGACCAGGGTCTTCGCGCCGCGCACCGCGTATTCCTCGATCAGGTTGCCCTCCTGGTCTAACGTACCCAGGCCGGGCCCGAGGAACATCTTCCCACTGTAGATCGTGGCGGGTTCGACGCCCATGTGCTCCTGGGCGAGCACGATGGGGTTGGTATTGGCCCACAGGTCTTCGAGGTTGAAGATCGGGATGCCGAAGGCGCCGTCCTTCCACGTGCGTTCGTAGTTGAGCTCGGTGCCGCCCAACTGGTAGGTCTTCGTGAAGATCAGGTCGTCGCGGAAGCGCGCGGGCTCCATCTCCGCGAATTCCTCCACGATGATTTCGTGGAACCGGTCTATGGGGTCCGTGACCAGTCGGGGCCGGTCGCGCAGGACCTTCAGGTAGGCGGTCAGGCCCACCAGGGTGTCCCGGCCCGGATCGCTGAAGGTGTAGACCGCCTTTCCGTGGGAGGACAGTTCGCCGTAGCGCTGACCGCCAAGGCCCATGCCCTTTCGAATCGGGTTGATGGTCTCCTCTTTTCCGATGAGCAGTCCCGATGCGGGCGCGCGGCCCGGCTTGTCCATGCTGTAAGTGATGATGTCGCAGCCGATGTCCCGCGGGTCCATGCCCACGATGGGAATCGAGCCCCCTGTGTCGACGATGTATGGGACGTCGTAATCCCGGGCCACGTCGGCCAGTTCCTTAAGGAGGATGGGCGCGCCATTCTCGTCCTGCGCACCGAGCCCGTAGCTGGGGGTGTCGTATCCCACCGTGGCGATGCCCGTGAGCAGCGAAGCGTTTCGCTTGGCGGCTTTCTTCACGTTTTCGATGGTGCCGTCCACGTCGACGGAGGTGAGCAGCGACGTGGGATTGTACCGGATCCCGTGGGGATCGTACTTCGCACCGGCCATGCGGACGTAGAGCGTCTCGAGGTTCGCGAGGCTCTTGTTCTCGATGCCCAGTTCGCCGCCGGCGATGGTCCGGTCCACGAGGAGGTTCTTGTACCGCGGCGGGAAGGCCCGTCCGTATCCGCCGATCCATTCGTAGTCTTCCCCGTAGGGCATGATCAGGCGGCCGCGGTAGATGTCGCCGTGGCGCATGGAGGGCGGCGCGCACAGGGTCTCGAGCGTGAGGCGCAGCAGCGCTTCGCAGGTATTGGCGGCTACTGCGTCGTACTCGTCGCCGTAGACGTCCTTGACGACTTCACGGAGTTCGTCTTCGATCACCCGGACCGGGAAGGTCTTGCCGCCCCGGTTGGCTTCCACGATCGCGTCGAGTACGTAGTCGGGCAGGTTGCCCGGCCTGGCCGAGCTGCCAGCGTACAGGCCGATGTCCTGCTTCAGCTTCAGCGTGCCGATTTCCTCACCGTATCGTCGTGCCTCCTCGACGATACCGGGAAAGCTGTCGTAGATCGACTGGTACCACTGGTACTTGTACATGGTTGGTCTTTTTCGGATCGAAGGTCCACCCGGACCGACCCGGTGTCGGACGTGCCGGAAAACGCTTCTGATGTCGGCACCCGCGCCGGATCGGCGGCGGAATCAGGGCATGCCGGAGATCACTTCAAGCGCTCGTTCCACGTCGGCCATCCGGTTGTACAGGTGGGGCGAGAAGCGGATCACGGGACCGCGCAGGGCGACCATGACGTTGGCTTGCTTCAGGTACCGCTCCACGTCCGAGACATCGCGGCCCGGAAAGCGGGTGGTGACGATGGCCGAACGCTCGTCGGCGTCCCGGGGGGAGGTGACCTCGGCGCCGATCGCGGCCAGGCCGTCGATGAGGTGGTCGGCCAGCACCTGGTTGTGGGCGAAGATCCGGTCGATACCGGTGTCCACGAGAAACTCTATCGATTTAGCGAACCCGCCGGCCAGCCCGTAAGCCATGGTGCTGAACTCGAAACGGGACGCGTCCTCCGGGTAGTCCGGCGGATCGGTGCGGATATCCCAGATGTCCTTCTGACTTCTGAAGCCCACCAGGCCGGGCTCGAGACGTGTGGCCAGGTGCGGCGCGAGGTACATGACGGCCACGCCGAAAGGGCCGCACAGCCACTTGTACGCCCCGGCGGCCACGGCGTCCACGCCCATGCCGGTCGCGTCGATGGGCACCGCGCCCGCGGACTGCGTGGCATCCACGACCAGCAGGGCGCCGTGACGGTGTGCGATGTCCGCGAAGGCGGCCAGGTCCCAGCGCTGGCCGCTGCGGAACTCCACGTGGGACAGGGCCACCACCGCCGTATTGTCGTCCACGAGATCCCTGACGCGATCCGGCTCGACGGTTTCTCCCCGCGCGTGCGCCAGCCGGATCTCGCAGCCCGTGTGATTGGCGACCCGTCTCCAGGGATACACCGAGGCGGGGAAGGAGACGTCGGTACTGACGACGTTGGTATCCGGTCCGGGCATGACCGCCCAGGCGAGGGAACTCAGGAGCTCGGTGGTGCTGGATCCGGCGGCGATGTCTGCCGGGGACGCGTTGAATAGGCGGGCCGCCTGCCGGTGGAGTTCGTCGAAGACCGTGGCTTCGGCTTCTTCGTCGAAGTGGTTGCTGCCGTACTCGGCGACGTCCCGGTACCATTCGGTGATCGCCGCGGCCGCAGGACGGTACATGGGCGTCACGTTGGCCGCGTTGATATACGTGCAGGTCTGTGCTACGGGAAACTCGTCGACCGGTACCAGCGGATCGAGGGACGGCTTCATGGCAGGCCCTTCCCGAGATCAGCCGGCGGCCGCGCCGCGCTCGTTCTCGGATCCGGCGGCCTCTTCCTCGGCGACCTGGCGGAGCAGGCTGGAGATCCGGCGCAGCCCCTCGTTCAGGTAATCGGGCGGCAGGCCGTAGCTGATGCGGAGATGGTTGGGCACGCCGAAGTAGTCGCCCGGCCCGATGAGCACCGATTTCTCCTGGATCAGCCGGTTCACGAGCGTCGCGGAGTCGGTCTTCAGGTTGTACCGGACGAAGGAAATGGCCGTCGCCTGGGGCGGCACGAGACTCAGGATGTCCGCGTTGTCGTCGATCCAGGCCCGGTAGTTGTCCCATCCCCGGCGGATATAGCCCCGCGTCCTCTCGAAGATGGTCTGCCGCACGTCCGGACGCAGCGCCAGCGGCGCGAGGAAGTGGTTGGACAGCTTGGCCGTGCTCAGCGTCAGGTACTCGTGGCGCATCCAGAGCTTTCTGATCAGGTCTTCGGGACCGACGAGCCAGCCGATCCGCAGGCCGGGCATGGCGAAGGACTTGGACATGCTGCCCGCCGAGATGACCCGGTCGTACCGGCCGTAGAAGGTGGGCGACACTTCCTCGCGTTCCCGTTCGGACCCGGCGTAGATCTCGTCCGCGAGCAGGTAGGCGCCGCTGCCTTCGGCCACACGGACGACGGCGTCCATTTCGGCTTCCGTCAGTATCTGTCCGGACGGGTTGTTCGGATTGCAGATGGAGATCAGTTTGGTTTCGTCCGAGACGGCGGCTTCGAGACTGTCCGTATCGAGCGCCCAGTCGCGGTCGGGATCGAGCTTGAACGTCCGCCGGACGGCGCCCAGGTTGTGCGCGAGTCCCCAGCTCTGGAGGTAGCAGGGCACCTGGACCGCAACTTCTCCGCCGCCTTCCAGCAGCGTTTGGAACGTGATGAAATTGGCCTCGATGCACCCGATGGTCACCAGCACGTTCTCGGCGGTCGCGCCGGGGTAGTACTGGGCGATGGCCTCCCTCAGTTCCGGCGAGCCATTCGCGTATCCGTAGCCCAGTTCGGTGTCCAGCATACGGTCCAGGATGTCCGGATCGTGTTCTATCAGTTCCCTGACTTTAACCGGGTGCGCGCCGCTCTCGGACAGGTTGTACTCCACGATTTGCTCCCAGTCCGACATGATGCGTTCCAGTTCGAAAGGCTGGAAGGCCGCTGCCATGTGCTTGCTCCTTGGTTTGATGCTTCGCCCGCTCCGCTACTTTACAGCGTGGTAGACGGCCTTGGATATCTGGATGTCCTGTACCGCGACACCCGTCGAATCGGCGATCGAAATCTGATCGTCGGAAGTGCGGCCCAGGGATGGATCCTGGATCACGTTTCCGAGCTCGACCACCTTGTCCTCGGTAATGGCGCCCGCCTTCATCGCCTGGGCGATCTCGCCGCGCAGCCTGCACTGCGGAATGCTGTCCGCCACGACCACGTCGGCCTTCGCGAGGACGCCGGGATCGAGTTCGATCTTGTCCGGCGTGTCGGAACCCATTGCGGTGATGTGCGTGCCGGGACGCACCTGGTCGGCGGTAAGCAGCGGTGACAGGGACGGCGTGGACATGATGATGAGATTGCTTGTCGCCGCCACGGCACCGGCGTCATCCGTGATCTCTACGGTGTATCCCCGGGCTTCCATTTCGTTCTTGTATGAGGCCTTGCTCTCGGCGGAACGGCCCCAGGCGATCACGTCCGTGCAGTCGACGACGCCCTTGAGGTACTCGACCTGCATGCGCGCCTGGAGACCCGTGCCGAACACGCCGATGCGGCTGACGTTCTTCGGTGCGAGGACTTTGGCCACGACCGGCCCCATGGCGGCCGTGCGCACGTTGGTGAGGTAGCCCTGGTCGAGCAGAAACGCCACGGGCTGGCCCGTCCGCTGGTTGAAGATCAGCATCATGCCCTGGACGCGGGGCAGTCCGACCGTCGGGTTGTCGTTGAACCCGGACGCCAGCTTGATGACGTAGTAGTCGTCGTCGTTGATCGCGCCGTACTTGATGTGCACGTTCCCGGGAGGATCCTCGAAGTGCATCTCGCCGACCGGCGGCACCTGCACCTTTCCCTGCGAATAGGCGACAAAACCGTCTTCTATATCCTGAATGACGTCAATGCCCTCTACGGCTTCCTTGATGCGGTCCAGCTCGACGATGAGCGGCATGGTAAGACTCCTCCCGGCAGTCCGGCTATCTGAGGTTTGCGCACGGTGCGACAGGCAAGTGGATTGTTTTCCAAAAATGAGCAGACAAAATAACGTTTTTCCGGGGCAAAGTCAAATAAAACCGCGCGGATACCGCGTCTGGCAGGCGTGAGCCGGACACGCCGGCAAGGCCGCCTCGACGGGCTGCCGGGGCAGACCGGTCCGGCGGGGATATTGTATTGACAAAAACCCCGGAGGGTAACACAATACGGGAGTCTCACAGACCGGCCGGCAAAGTCCCGGAGGAGTGCTTACATGGCGGATGTGGTCCTGAAGAACGTGGACAAGCGGTTCGACAAGAACTCTGTGGTCCGTAACGTCAACCTGGAAATCAGGGACCGGGAGTTCGTGGTCCTCGTCGGACCCTCAGGCTGCGGCAAGTCCACCACGCTGCGCATGATCGCCGGACTTGAAGAAGTGACCTCCGGCGAAATCCACATCGACGGTAAACGCGTGAACGACGTCCCGCCGAAGGACCGGGACATCGCCATGGTGTTCCAGAACTACGCGCTGTACCCCCACATGACGGTCTACGAGAACATGGCCTTCGGGCTCAAGCTGCGCAAGTATCCCCGTTCCGAGATCGAGGCGCGGGTCAACGAGACCGCCGGCATCCTGGGCATCGGCCATCTCCTCGCGCGCAAGCCGAAGGCGCTGTCGGGCGGCGAGCGCCAGCGCGTGGCGGTGGGCCGCGCCATCGTGCGCAAGCCAAAGGTGTTCCTCTTCGACGAACCCCTCTCGAACCTGGACGCCAAGCTGCGCGTGCAGATGCGGACGGAGATCAGCAAGCTCCACAACAGCCTCGAAGCGACCATCGTCTACGTCACCCACGACCAGGTCGAAGCCATGACCATGGGCGACCGGATCGCCGTGATGAAAGACGGCGAGGTGCAGCAGGTCGCGGCGCCCCTCGAGCTATACGAGAACCCGGCGAACCGGTTCGTCGCGGGTTTCATCGGCAGTCCGGGCATGAACTTCCTGGAAGGCCGGGTCGTCTTCGACAACGGGCATGCGGCCTTCGACGAAGGCAGCCTCCGGCTTCCCATTCCGGACGGCATGCGGGAGGCCCTTGCGCCCTGGCGGGACCGGGAGGTCACTTTCGGCATCCGTCCGGAGGACATCACTTCCGTGGATGCGAACAAGGACTGGCGGGAAGCCCGTCAGATCAAGGCGACCGTCGAGGTGGTGGAACCCATGGGAAGCGAGACTTTCCTCTACATGACGACCGGCCGGTACCCGTTCATCGCCAGGGTGGACGCCTTCGTAGACCCCGCCATTAACACGGAACTGCCGCTTCTCGTGAACATGGCCAGGGCCCACTTCTTCTCCAGGGAAGATGAAGCGGCCATCGTATGACCGGTTAGCGAAGGGCGTCAGCCCAGGTGGGCGCGGCCGTCAGCCCAGGTGGGCGCGCTTGGCCAGGAAGGTCAACAGGGCCTGGTCGAAGGGCGTGCCGGTGTCCAGGCTGAGATAGTCCGCGGCGTTCTCCCGGCAGACGCGGGTGTACAGTTCGTCCTGTTCCTTCAGGTCCCCCAGGTAGGCTTCACGTATAACGTGCGGGTGGGTATACACCTCTTCCCCGGTCTCCATGTCGCGGAAACGGGCGGGATGGCGGAACTCGAAGTCCTTCTCGGCGGGATCCAGCAGGCGAAACACGATCACTTCATGTTTTCGATGGCGGAAATGCCGGATGCTGTCGACGATATCCCCGGGTTCGTCGAACAGATCGGAAATGATGATGATCAGCCCGCGCCGCTTGATCCGTTCCGCCAGCGAGTGAAAGGTCGCCCGGCTTCGTGTTCCGGAACCGGCCGCCGCGGCGTGCAGCCGTTGCAGGATGATGTGCAGATGGTTGCGGACCGACCGCGGGGGAACGTATTGCCTGATCCGCTCGTCGTACAGCACCAGCCCCACGGAGTCCTGCTGGCTCAGCATGAGATAGGTGAGCGCGGCCGCCAGGTATCTCCCGTACTCCAGCTTGCTTATCCCCGTAGACACGAATTCCATCGAAGCGCTGACGTCCAGGAAGATATAGGACTTCAGATTGGTTTCTTCTTCGTATTCCTTGATGTAGAACCGGTCTGACTTGGCGAAGACCTTCCAGTCGATATGCTTGATGGGATCGCCCGGCATGTACTGCCGGTGTTCCGCGTATTCGACGCTGAACCCGTGGTAGGGACTGCTGTGCAGCCCGGCGATGAACCCTTCCACGACCAGCCGCGCCTTGAGGTCCAGCCGGGCGAGCCGGGACACGGTCATTGGATCGAGGTACTTGCGGTATTCGGTCGAATTCATGGAATGCTGTCGAGCTTGCGGAAGGATCAGGCGCCTTCCGTCAGGATCAGGCGCCTTCCGTTTCATCCATCAGCTGGGTGATGATGTCATCAGCGGTGACCCCGTCCGCGTCGGCGTTGAAATTGGTCACGATGCGGTGCCTCAGTACGGGCAGTGCCAGGGCGCGCACGTCTTCCGGCGTGGGCGTATAGTTTCCCATGAGCACCGACCGGGCCTTTGCGCCCAGGATCAGGTACTGGGAAGCCCGCGGTCCGGCGCCCCAACTGACCCTGTCCCGGATGAAGGGCGGGGCGTCCGGCTCGTTCGGACGGGTCATGCGCGCCAGGGAGACGGCGTACTCGATCACATGGTCCGCCACGGGCACTCTACGGATCAGTTGCTGCAGTTTCTTCACGTCGCTTCCCGTCAGGATATGTTCCGGCTCGGCTTCCTGAACGCTCGTCGTGCTCCGGGCGATTTCGATCTCTTCAGTGCGGGACGGATAATCCATGTAGATACTGAACATGAAGCGGTCCAACTGGGCTTCGGGCAGCGGATAGGTGCCTTCCTGTTCGATGGGGTTTTGCGTCGCCAGGACGAAAAAGGGCTCGTCGAGCTTCATGGACTCCCCCGCGGCCGTCACTTCGTGTTCCTGCATCGCCTGCAGAAGGGCCGCCTGGGTCTTGGGCGGCGTACGGTTAACCTCGTCGGCCAGGATTACGTTCGCGAAAATCGGACCGCGGATGAACTTGAACTCACGGTGACCGGTCGTCCGGTCCTCTTCCAGGATTTCCGTTCCCGTGATGTCGGACGGCATCAGGTCGGGTGTGAACTGAATGCGGCTGAACTTGAGATCGAGCGTCCTGGAGAGCGTATTGATCAGAAGGGTCTTGGCAAGCCCCGGAACGCCGATCAGCAGGGCGTGGCCGTTTGCCAGGAGGACGGTCAGAAGTTGTTGAATCACGTCCTGCTGGCCGATGATGACCTTGGAAATTTCAGTCCGTATGCGATCTCCCGCCTCTTTCAATTCCTCGACGATTTTCAGATCGTCGTGCTGCTGTTCTTCATTCATGTGCACTTCCTTCGAATGTGCGAATCCGATTCCATCGCCGCGCGACATCAGTGTCCGATGTCGGACCGTACCGCAAGCCCGGCCCGATCCGACAGTCCTCGGAGACCCGGACCGCCAGCGCGCCGATGCTGTGAAGATACAGCCCGACAAGATACAGGATGACTGGATGGGCTTTCAAGGAGTTTAAGCGGCAGACGGAGTCTCCTCATTCGCTATCCAAGTAGACTCGAACTACAATTTTGCCAGTACTTTGACCAGGAGATCCTTGATCTCCGCCACGTCCGTTTCAATCCGATCCAATCGCTGTTCCACGGCATCGAGTCGCTGTTCCACGGCATCGAGTCGCTGTTCCACGGCATCGAACCGCCGGTCAACGGCCTCAAATCGCTGATCCATAGCCTCGAACCGTCTGTCAACGGCCTCGAACCGCCGTTCAACGCACCCGTGTAGCGCACTGATCTTCCTCGTTACTTCTCTGGCAAAGAGGTTGAATTTGTTGATCATGTCTTTCTCAAACAAATCCATCCGTTCGGTCATGTTCTTCTCAAATAAATCGAACCTCTTGTTTAAATCTCCATTGGTCGACATGGACGCCTCCTGTGAGTGCTGTTTAAATAGGGTCGCGAATGTGCCTCTCACAGGATTAGTCGGAGCCATGGTGGTTTTCTCGTACAATGCGTAAATCTTTGAGTTTTTAGGATTCCGAGCCCGGATCACCCGGCCTGTTGTCCCGTCAAGCCGCAGGTTGTTCCCACTGCGCCCGCGGTCCGTCCACGTAGTCCAGGAAACGGTCCGCGATGGCCGCTTCGCGCGTATCGCCGGTGTGAATGACGACGCGCCACCGGAAGGTAGTCTCCGTATCCGCGTCGCAGTGGTGGTCGTCCCAGACCATCCAGCAGTTCGCGGCGAACAGGCCATACCCTCTCACGTGCCAGGCCGTGGGGTAGCGGAGGTTGTCCGGGTGGTCGAACACGGCGAAGCCTGCGGTCAGCCCGATCTCGCCGACCTTGCCGATCTCTCCGGTCCCGCCGGTCTCGCCGGTCGGCCGGGCGTCGCCGGTCTCGCCACCCACCGGGCCGCAGTAGTCCATCCAGTGTGCCCGGCGGGACCAGCAACCGGTCTCGTCGTCCGCGCCGTAGGCGTTGCGCATCCGGCCGTCGCCCGACGCGTTCATGGTAGGATTGACGCGGATGCTCAGGAACCCGCCCTCCTTCGTGGACCCGATCGTCACGGGACCGTGGTCGGTGATGAGCGTGAAGAGCACATCCAGTATCACGGCGTCGCGGCCGGTGTCGAAGAGCCGGTACCACCGGCGGTCGGACATGAGCGGCCGGTCCGCCTCGTACCAGGTGTTGCCCGTGGCGATCGTGAGAGATAGCGGTCCCCGGTGGATGGACATCTCATCCTGGACGGTCCGTCCGAACCCGGGCCGGTCGAATTCACCCCAGCAATCCACTCCGTTGATGGCGCCCTGCATCAGGGTGAGTCCCCGTTGCCAGGGGTGCTCCCCCTCGCTGTATGCCGGCATGGGCGCTCTCAGCATGTTGACGCCGCCGGGCGTGAGAATGGGATTGATGAAGGGTTTGGGATATGCGACACCGTGGTGAAAGGTCATGAACGGCGCGCCGCCCAGCGACACTTCCACCCGGTCTTCGCGGCATACGTGTTCGATGCCGCAGCGGGGCGCCGGATCATCGGCGGCGGTCGCATCCCACGTTGCCACCTCGCCGGATTCCATGGACGGCAGGATGGCGTGGTATATGGCGGAAAGGGGATCCCGTTCGGCCAGAAGGGTCGAACCGCCGCTTCCAGTCAGACGAAGCACTTGCGCATCACAACCATCCGGCGCCGGAATGGCAGCCAACTGCGCTGATCTGGACCGCGGCGAAGTCAGGGTGAGTTCCATTTGACCAATCGCTCCTTTCTACTTGAGTGTCGCGATCACGCGCTCCCGGACCAGGGCCCGTATGACGTCTCCGAAGGCGTCCAGCGTCAGCGCGATATCCTCGTCGGTATGGGCGGAGGAGGTGACGCCTCCCGTGTAGGAGACCAGGTCGATGCCGCGCGCGAGCAGCATCTTCTGGAAGGCGGAGACCACGGGAGCCGGGATCCCCTTGAGTACGTTCACGTCGCGGGTGACCAGTCGTTCACGGTCGGAGGCGCCGCTTCCCGGAAAGGCCTCCAGGTAGACGTGGAAGATGGACGCGTCGCCGTAGGCGTAACCGGCCACGCCTTCCTCGCGGAGGATGCTGTCCATGCCATGGCGCAGCCGCTCTGCCAGCCGGTTCGCCTGTTCCTGGGGCAGACCGGTGGCAACGCGTTTCAAAGTGGCGATGCCGGCGGCGGTGGAGACCGGGTTTGCGTTGAAGGTCCCCAGGTGATGCACCCGTTCGTACCGGTCCCGGTGGGCGTCGCCGGTATAGTCGAACACTTCCATGATATCGGCGCGGCCCGCGAGCACGCCGCCTGGCATGCCGCCCGCCAGGATCTTGCCGTGGAAGCTCATGTCCGGTGTGATTCCGGCGTATTCCTGGTAGCCACCCGGTGCGTAGCGGAACCCCGTTATGACCTCGTCGTAGATCAGGAGCACGCCGTGGTCCCGGGTCAGATCGCGAAGCCCCTCGTTGAAGGCCACGGTAAGGGGTCCGGTACCCCAGGACGCGCCGGACGGCTCCAGCATGACGGCGGCGATGTCCCGGTCCTTCTCCAGCACTTCGGCGACGCGGTCGAGGTCCGCCGGGATGACTTCGATCGTATCGAGAACGGCCGGCGGGATGCCTGCCGAGACGGGCTTGTCGAAGGGGATCATGGCCCCCTTGCCCACGCCGTCGTGCCATCCGCTGAAGTGTCCCTCGAAGCGCAGCACCCTGATCTTGCCGGTGAAGGTCCGGGCAACGCGAAGCGCGAGCATGCTGCCCTCGGACCCCGAGTTTACGAAGCGCACGCGTTCCGCGCAGGGGACCATCCTCTGGATCAGCTCGGCCCATTCCAGCTGCATCGGATGGTCGTTGCCGAAATGAAATCCCAGATCGAGGGCGTCGCGCATGGCCCGGCACACTTCCGGTGGCGCGTGCCCCAGCAGCAGCGCGGCGTTGCCCATGCCGTAGTCGATGTACTCCCGGCCGTCCTCGTCCCGCTTTCGTGAGCCTGCCGCACGGGAAATGTACAAAGGAAGGGGATGGCCCCTGCGCAGGTCGTGTCCCACCCCGCCGGCCAGTGATTCCAGCGCACGCGAATACAGTTCCTCGGCCCTGGGGCGGGACTTCCTGTACTGCTCGATCGGTTTATCACCCATCTTCAGTCCTCGCCTTCGCCCGTAGCTCATCGCAGCCCGTTGATCAATGTCAGCGTGGCGTCGACGACCCGCTGCTCCGAATCGGGGCGGATGGCCGTGGGCATGCTGTAGGCCTGGAACAGCAGGTCGGGCACGCCGTACCAGCGCTTGCGGATGTCCCAGCCGCCCGCCGGGAAATCCTCCGCCCTGGGCAGGTAGCATACGCATCCGTTGGTGTAACCCATGACCAGGGTCTGGGGGAACGGCGATCCGGCCTTGATGGCCAGTCCGGTTTCAAAAAAGGTCTCCGTGCTGTTCGCGGCCAGGACGATATCGTTGATCCGTATGGCCTGGACCACGACGTCGATCGAGGCGCCGCCGGATTCAACGGCCTCGACGAGCCGGTCGCTCCAGTCCGCGAACCTCGTGGTTACGAGAAACTCCCATACCTCGCCGCCCTGTGCGCGGACTTTGTCCCGCGCATCGTGGCATTTCGCCCGGATGGCCCGGGCCTCTTCGGGCGGCGGCAGGTCGATGAACCCGAGCGAAAGGGATTCGTCCGCGGCGGCCAGGCGGGTGCACGCCTCGCCGGTGACCGGCTCCCACGGCCAGACGGTAATTCGGGACAGCGATCCCATGCGCCGGCGCTCCCCGCGCATCCGGTGGGTGTGGATGGCTGCGGCGGTCTTGACGACTTCGGCGCCCAGCGTGGCCCCGATGCGGTCTTTCTCGTCCCTGCAGTCGGCTTCCATGCTCAGGCCGCCCCGCGGCATGATGTTCCCGCCGCATCCCTGGAGAAAGAGCGACAGTCCCCCGATCGCGTGCTCGACCAGGTCCCTGGCCGCGCCCGGGAAATCCGGGGATGCCGCCATGGACCGGGGTCCGACGGTCACCGGGTGGCAGCCATAGGAAAACAACGTGGCGATGGGACGGCCTTCCAGGTCGTCCACGCGTAGGACCCCCACGGACGGGTCGGTCGGATGACGGGGTACTTCGCCGAGGAAGACCTCGCCGTCGGCATCGGTCTCCCGGCGGTATACCCCGACGCGGCAATCGCCCCGCCCCGCGCCGATACGCGCCGCAACCTTCCGTTCGTCCGCTTCCCGAGCCGCATCCGTGATCCAGCCGCACAGATCCTCCTGGTACCGGGACTGCAGCGCGATCTGTTCGGGTTCATCGGGGAACCACTCCGGCGTGGCGGGCGAGCTGTGGGTGTGGTTGAGATTGACCATGACGTGGGAGGAGGCGGTTCCCGCCGCTTCGGCGATGCGCGCCCGCAGTCCGTTTATCACGGGCAGGTCCATCCACCCGGTATCCGTCGCGACGATCACGACCTTGGTCCTTCCGTCCGAAAGGACCAGCGCCGTGGCCGTCAGATCGCTTTCGATCGACTGGACGAGTCCTTCCCGCGAACTGAAGCCGAAGGTCCGGATACCCAGTGGAGGGTTGATCACGCGCCGGGCGGCGCCGGCGTAGAGTTCGGGCATGTCGCGTTACACCGGCACGTGCGGCTGCATGAGGTCTTTCGTGAAGATGGTCTCCGTCAGGCAGTCGACCCGGTTGCAGTCGAACCACGTCATGTACACGAACTCGATGGACAGGCAGCCCCGGTAGTCCAGCGCTTCGAGCCGCCGGGCGATGTCCACGAAATCGATGGTGTTCTCGTCGAGCCGGGACTGCAGTTTCCCGGGCCGCGCCGCGCGGATGTGGAAATGATCGGTACGGGCGAGGAGCGGGTGGATCCGATCCTCGGGGATGTACTGCATGACGAAGTGCGAGTAGTCCAGCGTGACCGTGGCCTCCGGCGCACGCTCCAGCAGGGCCAGCGCCCTTTCCGGCGTGTCGACGACGGACTGGACGTGAGGTTCGAAGCGGACCGTGATGTCCCGCTCGCTGGCCAGATCGGTCAGGTCGTTCATGGCTTCGACGGCCGTGTCGAGATTCTCCTCGAAGGAGCGGCCCGGATGGTGCGTGCCCGGGCTGATCGTGAATCCCGGTATGCCGACGGCCTCGCAGAAGCGGATGATCCCCTCGAATGAAGTCCTGTTCCGCTTCCGCACCGCCGGGTCCGGGGCATTGAAGGACCGTTCTTCGAGGGATGCGCCGAACTGCGGAAAGAAATCGACGGCTTCCAGTTCGTATTTCGCCAGCATCCGGTTGAGGCGGTTCGCATGGCCCAGCGGATCCGCGCCCACTTCGTCAGGCTCCAGGCTGCATCGGCCCCGGTCGTGAAACCCGGCGATGTCTACGCCCTTGAAGCCGATGGCCCGGGCCAGCGCCAGCGTGCCCTCCAGGTCGAGATACTCGAAGGAATGGTTGCTAACGGTCAGGCGCATCGGCAACTCCCAGCAGGTTGTTCCAGCATTTCCACCGAATCTGGCGCTCCTTGTAGTGATCGCTTTGCCCGACGCCGATGGGGTTGCCGAAAGACAGGACGTTCTTTGGATCGTCCCGTTTCCCGCCCCAGGCGGTGGGCACGTTCATGGATTCGGGATCGTGGTTCCAGGTCGGCGCCCGGTTGTCCCGCACCCGCCTGAAAAGGAACTTGATCATGTGGCGTTTGATGGATGTTCGATTGGCCGCGGTACCGTGCCAGAGGTCATAGTGGGTCAGGGCGAAGGTCCCGGCCCTGACGACCATCGGCACCTGTCCATGGATGTTGGTGTAGGTGGCCATGCGGTCCGTGGGCGCGTTGCGGAACTGCGTGCCCGGGACGATGATCGTGGGTCCCATCTCCGGGGTGATGTCGGTGGGATAGAACAGCCCGAGCAGCCGGTCGATGCGGGTATCCCGGCTGTTGGTGCTGTCCTGGTGCCAGGACATGTGGCCGGTGTGCGGCTGCTTGCAGTGCCAGTGGCGGTGGCCCTGTACCTCGTAGTCCTCGCCGAGCAGGCTGACCAGGGCGCCTTTCACGGCGGGATGTTCGACCGCCTGCCAGAGCTCCGGCACCTCCTCCGCGATGGCGTCGCCGGGATTGTGGTCCAGTTCGTCCAGCCGGCCGGCGATGCGCTCGTTGAGTCCCTCGGAAAGATCGAGTTCGAGCAGGTGATAGCCGTTTACGATAAATCCGACCATCTCCATATCCGTGAGCAGATGGGATTTATCCATCCCGGACCTCCTCCAGTTTCTGCAAGATGAACTCGTATCCCACGACGTCCAGGTCCCGGTCGTCGATAGGCGCCTGGAGATGGGGAAACTGCACGATCTGCCACCCGTCGACGAGCGCGTCGTGCACGGTGTTGTAGGGCCAGTCGGGGACGTCCGCCGTGATTTCCACCCGGTAGTCCTTGACGGGTTCAATGGGGGTAAATCCCAGGATCTCGGAGAATACGCTGGGCGTCCGCGCGTGCAGGTACAGCAACCGCTGCCTTACGCCTGGGTTGGGGGTTGAAGACATGTTGGCCTGGACAGTAATGATAGTCGATCAGGTTTCGGGGTGCTCGACGTTGTAAAATGACGGATCCGGACGCCGCGTCCAAGGGAATAATGCGGCATGCTATTCGGTTGACAACGTAGGCGACAACGGGTCCATGTCGTAATTCACGTTCGTCCCCATCACCCACCCCTTCCCGCCGCCCAGGTGGCGAAGTATTCAGGCGCCCAGCGCCTGGCGACGTGGAAGTCGTGGCGCTGAGCGGCCGCCAGCGGCGGCGCCGTCTCCGCGTCGATCCAGGCCTCGATGCCGGCCAGTCCGCGGAATTCCAGGATCCAGGCGTAATCTCCGCGGTCGCTGGCTCCCAACGATTGGAAAACCTCGCCGTGGAAGAGGCCGTGGTCCCGGCTCACCTCCCGCATGCGTCGCCATCTCTCTTCGTCTTGCTCATCGGAATCGTACGCGTCCGCACCCCGGTGCCGGCCGCCGAAGGCCAGCAGGACGATCGACGAAGGATCGGCCGACAGGGCCGGTATGATGTGCGGATCGGCGTCGGGGGTCACCGGCGATTCGGCTTTGCGCGGCAACCAGTTAAGGCACTCCGGTTGCCAGCGGCGGGCGAGGGTATAGTCGTAGTGACCGTAGCGTCCGTATGGTGGTTCCGCCTCGGCCGACATCCAGGCCTCCGCGCCGGCGAGATCCGGAAATTCGATGGTCCAGAACCGCTCCCAGTTTCCACGGGGCCCCAGCAGCCGGTATCCGTGGATGCCGATCAGGCCGTGACGGTCGGCAACCGACAGCATAAGGTCGACGTGCCGGCGCTCGTAGTCGGTCCGCCGGGCCTCGTCCAGCTGATGCCATTCCGGCAGACGACCGCCGCGAAAGAGAATGATGACGTTTTCGCCTGGTCCGGTCACGAAAACCCTCCTCTCGGACAAGTTGGACTCATTGCCTGTTCAGGGCGCTCCTTCGGGCCGCCAGGCCCGATAGGGAGGAGCAGGCGGACCGTCCTCCCGGCACCAAGTCCAGGCGGAACAAGGTCCTGTCACAAACGGATATCGGAGAACGTTCCGGTATTCGGCAATCCCGCGACGGTGCAGTTCACGCTCGCGACACGATTCGCGAGGCGGGTCGCACCGATCGGGTCTTTCGTACCCGCATATTCGACGACGAAACCGGCGGCGAAGGCGTCTCCGCAGCCGGTAGTGTCGACTACCTCCCGGGCCGGCTCAGAAGGGATGGCGATGGCCCTGGTTTCCCGGTCCTTTCGGTAAACCGTGGCGGGACCGAGAGGCCCCCGCGTAATGACGCATACCGAGGGACCGAGCGCTGTAACGGACCGTCCGAAGGCGATGAAATCATCCACCGTTTCCAGCAGTCCGCCTGGCACGCCGGCGAGCAGACGGGCCTCCACTTCGTTCATCTGAACGACGTCGAACATCTCGATCCATCGGTGCCAGTCCCCGGGCGCCCGTCTTTGCCGGTAGCCCTCCGCGTCAATGCCGAGACACAGATTGTGCACGTCCAGGTACAGCAAACCGGTGGCCCTTTCCCGCACGGACGCCATGGTTTCCAGGCTGATATCGTCGCCCACGATGAAATTCACCAGCAGGGCGTCAAGATCGAGAAACGGTTCGATCTGTTCAAAGGGTATGGGACCGATATGGTTGGTCAGTTGCTCGACTTTCTCCATTTCTTCGTCGTAACGGATCCGGTTCCGGCTGGTACCCGTTCGTGAAACGCGGACGCCGCGGTTGCTGACGGCGGGGCGCGGATCCAGAATGGCGCGCATGGCGTCGTAACAATCCGTTCCGATGCGGCTGATGGGATACAGTGCGTCGCCTTCGCCCACGAGGTCGGCCATTACGGTGGTGTTGTACAATATGCCGCCGAGGTCCTGGATCCGGCGGCCGCCGGCCATGAAGATGGTGTCGTGGTTGATGAGGCCGATGATGCCAACGCGCATGTTGTTTCCAGTTCAGTCTGCCACGGACGGCCCGTGTTTCCCGGACAGCCCGAGTTGGACGGACACGGCTTCAATCACCCGTTCCACGGTAATGCCGCGCATGCAGTCGTGGGTTCCGATGGGACACCGGTTCCCGCCATGGGAACTGCATGGCCGGCAGTCCAGGGGGATCTCGACGACCTGGTGCCCCGATCCGTGAGGGACGAACCCAAAAGCGGGTACCGTCGGCCCGAAAAGGGCCACGACGGGCGTATCCATGGCGGCGGCCACGTGGCCCATCCCCGTGTCGTTTGAAACCACGACGGAGCAACGGGCGGCGAGCGCCGCCGATTGCAGCAGGGTCAACGTGCCGGCCGAGTTCAGCGGGTCGACACCGGACTCGGCGGCGATATCGGCGCAAAGCGGCCGGTCCCCGGAACTGCCGAAGAGCACGGATCGGTATCCGTATTCTCGGGAGAGACGGCGGATCAGCGCGGCGTATCGGCCGGGGAGCCACCGCTTGGTCGCCCAGACCGAACCGGGGCTTACGCCGCACAGTGGTTCAGACGGCGCGACGTCCGATTTCCACATCAGCGCATCCACCCGCATCCGGTCCTCGACATCCGGGTACAGGGCCGGGCGAATCCCATCCGTATCCACCTCCCATGAAGCCAGAAGAGAGCGGTTTCGGTCGACTTCGTGGACGGACCGGTAGGGGACTAGGTCCGTCAGGAGCAGCCTGCCTGCGCTTCGATCGAAGCCCACCCGGACGGGAATGCCCGCCAGGAAACCCAGCAGTGCGCTTCTCACGGATCGGTGGGGGATCAACGCCGCATCGTAGCCGGCGCCGCGCAGCCTACGGGCGAGGCGAAGCAGTTCCAGGGGTCCTTTTTGCGCGCCATGCTTGTCGTAGACGACGATATCGTCGACGTGGGGATTGTTCCGAAGCAGGTTCGCCGTCTCGGGCCGCACGACGGCGCCGACACGGCCGGCGCCCAGCCGCGTCCTGGCCGCTTCGAACAAAGGGGTGGACAAAACGAGATCGCCCACGAATGCGGTTTGTATGACAAGTATGCTCAACCCGCTCAAGATGCCTCGTCGGAACGCGGACTCAAGGGCCTCGCGCAGTTGTTTTACTTTAGCGAACTCAGGAACGCCTGGAACTCGCCATCCGCGCTGAGGACCGTCTTCTCCGGTCCGGTGAGCTTGACGAACACGTTGCCTTCCGGCGCCTCGATAATGGCGCCAAGCATCCTGTAGCCTGGTTTTTTAACGGTGCCGGATTGGAACATGGGACCCATGGAGGCGAGGTACGTCCCCGCCAGGGACACCGTGGTCACGGCCAGGCCGTTGATGGTCGATTTCCGCTCGGCCAGTGACGGCTGACCGCCCGTATCCGTCTCGAACTGTTCCTGCCAACGCTGCAGGTTCAGGTCTACGCTGCCTCCCTGTCCACGGCCGAAATAGAACACGGCGCACTCGCCCGGTTCGTCGTCCTCGTCGGCCTTCGGGATCAGATAGGTCGCCATGCGCATCGTGCGGGGTGGCTGCACCTCCCAACGTGGCGGCACGGTCCAGGCGACCCCCGCGGCTGCGCCCGTTGTCGATTGTTCCTGGGCATTCACCGGTGCCGGGCCAGGGGAGTCCGGACGCTCCGCGACAGCGGGCGCCGCCACCAGCGGCGGAGGATCGGCCGGCGGTTCCGGCGAACGTGGTTCGGACTGTTCTCCTCCGTTTCCGCAGGCTGCGGAGATACCGAACAGCAATACGACACAAATGGCGATGACCGGGTGGCGTGGCATAGAAGAAGTCTCCTTTACTGTACTTGGTTTGAATCGTCGGGCGCCGGGGTCTTCCACCGCCGGTGTACCCAGAACCAGTGATCGGGATAATTCATGATGTACCGGGCCAGTACGTCCGTGTAGGCCTGGGTAGTCCGTGCGATGTCGACCGGTTCGTCACCGGTCGACATCGCTTCGATCGGAGTTTCGAAACAGACTCGGTGCCGTTCCGGACCGGATCGAATGATGAAACACGGCACGATGGGAGCGCCCGTGCGCAACGCAAAAAGCGCCGGTCCCTGGTAGGTGGACGCCCTCGTTCCCAGAAAATCGACGAACACCCCGCCGGCCCCCGCGTCCTGGTCCGCGAGCAGCCCGACACATTCGTTGCGCCGAAGCGCCCTGAAGACGGCGGCCGGCGCTTTGTCCATCGTGGCCACCGCCATGCCCAACCGCTCGCGTCCCGCGTGCACCAGGCGGTCGACGGCGGGATTGTGCAGCTTCTTCGCGACGACGGTAATGGGATAGCCGAGCATTGCGACCGTCGCGCCAAGCAATTCCCAGTAACCGAAATGACCGGTGATCAGAATGACACCGCGCCCCCCTTTGACGGCATGGGCGATATGTTCTTCTCCCGAGACGTCGAGCCGGTCCCGCAGATCCGCTGATCTCCCCGCGAGCAGGCGGGCATGTTCCACGGCGGTCCGGCCCAACTGGCGGTAAACGGACCGGGACATGGCTCGAAGCTCCCTGGAATCCCCGGTCATCCCGAAGACCCGGGCCATGTGCTCCATGACCAGCTTCTTCCTCATGCCGGTCACGTTAAAGACCAGTGCCCCAAGTACATCGCCCACCCGAGAAGCGCGGGCGGGCGCGAGCAGGCTGGTCAGCGACATCAACACCCGAAGTCCTGCGTATTCGAGCCGGTGCGACAGCTTCATTCGAAACGCGCTCTCAATAGCGCACGGTCATTCATCCCGCTCCCTGGACATAACCCACTCTTCGTTCCTTCTTCGCCAGTCATCTTCGTCCGTGCGCCAGTCGTCGACTTCCTCATGCGCCCAGCGGCGCAGCGTGGCCCGCCTCCGCCTTCGGATCTGCAGGAAGGCGAGCAGGCAAAGCACGCCGAACAGGGGCGCGATCACGAGGGACAGGCTTTCGCCGAGTAACATGCGCCAGCCGTAGTTGCGTTCCATGTAAGTGAGCCAGTCCCGTTCGAACTCCACGACACTGACGCCGAATGTCTCGAAACAGGCCCGGTCAATGGAGCCGGTCCGCCTCAGGCTGTCGAACAGGGCGTGCAGTCCCGCTTCGCCGTACCTCCTGAGTATGTACTGCACGGCGAGGGCGCTTTGCTGGTAGGCCAGATGGGCCCGATGTTCGGGGAACCTGTTCACGCCCTGGATGGCGCCCAGGGAGACCAGGTTTCCCGATACGACGGCGACCACCAGGGACGCCCGGTCCCAGAACCCCCAATCCCGCGCCATGTGCATCGCGAACCCCTCGTCCAGCCAGCGGGGTATATCCACGCCGCGAAGCGCGCTGTGCAGCATCACGTGGGCCAGTTCATGCACCACGAGTTCTTCGGAACCGTCATACGTACCGGTAATCCGGGGCGACCTGAGCACCACGAGCCTTCGGTGCGGCACGGCGTAGCCCGCGCCCCAGTCGGGTATTGCGCCGGGTGTATAGGTCAGGAAGGCTTCCTGCGTGGAGGCGATATGGATGTGGATGGTATCGGCGGAGGGCACACCCAGCGTGGCGCGCAGATCAGGCGACGCCTCACGCACGATGTCCAGTACGTGTTCCACGAAGGGGGCGTCGGTGGGTTCGAAGGTCACACGAACGCCATGGTCGATTCTCACGGATTCTTCCGCGCCTGCTCCGGCACCCGGCAGCAGCACAAGCACGCTGCAGGCCAGTCCGAGGCACCAGGAACGAAGATAGCCTGAAACCCGCGCAGGCGCCCTATCGAAGCGCATAACGACCTCATTCGCGTATGATGCCGCCTCCCAGGACGGTCTCGCCGTCGTAGAAGACGACGGACTGTCCCGGCGTGACCGCCCGCTGGGGATGCTCGAAGTCGACCCGCGCGACGTCGGATCCACAGGGCGTGATGACCGCGGGCGTCGCTTCCTGCCGGTACCGGATCTTCGCCTGGCCGCGGACCTCTCCCGCCGGGGCATCCGTGGAATGCCAGTTGACCCCGTCCGCGATGAGCCGGTCGCTGAGGAGATCCTCGTCCTCGCCCACCACGATCGTATTCGTATCGGGCAGGATGTCGACCACGTACACCGGGCGTCCCGCGGCCAGGCCAAGCCCCTTGCGCTGCCCGATCGTGTAGAGGGGATGGCCCCGGTGTTCACCCAGGATCTGGCCTTTCGCGTCCACGATCGGTCCAGGCCGTATGGGGTCCTCGATGGAAAGCAGCCCTTCCTCGGTATTCACGGGATGATTCGCCGTCCACTCCCTGAGGAACCTTTCATGGCCCCGGTCCTGGATGAAGCAGATCTCGTAGCTGTCCTTCTTGCCGGCCACCCGCGGCGCGAGTCGTTCGGCGATTTCCCGCGTCTGTGCCTTCGTGAGCATGCCGACGGGGAAGGCGGTCCGGGCCAGCTCGTCCTGGGTCATCTCCCACAGGGCGTAGGACTGGTCCTTGTTTCCGTCGACGCCCCGCTTCAATACAAAGCGGCCCGCCCGGTTCGTATCGCCCGCCTGGACCGCCTGACTCGTCTTGTCCGCATCGCCCACGGTCTCATCCAGCGCCACGCGGGCGTAGTGTCCGGTCGCCACGTAGTCGGCGCCGAGTTCACGAGCCCGGTCGAGCAGCACGCCGAACTTGACCCGGCTGTTGCAGGCCACGCAGGGATTGGGCGTGCGCCCCCGCACGTACTCGGAGACGAAATTGGAGATGACGCCCCGCTCGAACTCCTCGCGGAAATCCACCACGTAGTAGGGGATGCCGAGTTTGCCGGCAACGACCCGCGCGTCGTTGCGGTCCTCGACCGTGCAGCAGCCGTGTTCGAACTGCGCATTTCCGCCCACGCGGTCGTAGTCCCACAGGTGCATCGTTACGCCGATGACCTCGCAGCCCGCTTCCTTGAGCATCGCGGCCGCCACCGAGCTGTCCACGCCTCCGCTCATTGCCACGACGACCTTCGCCCCTGCCGGCGGCAGCCGGTTGACGGAGGGATCGAAAGCGGAAGCCGTGGCGTCTTCGCCGCGGTCAGAAGAATGGGTTGTCGCCGGCATAATATCAGTCTTTCCTGAACGTGCCGTGACGGGATCGGTAATCTTCGATCGCCGTCCGCACGCCGTCCGCGGCCATGGCGGAGCAGTGCATCTTGGTAGGCGGAAGACCGCCCAGGGCATCCGCGATCGTATGGTTTTCGATGGACGCGGCTTCTTCGGTCGTCCTTCCGATAACCCATTCGGTGACCATGCTGCTTGCCGCGATGGACGCCGCGCAGCCGAAGGTCCTGAACTTCGCGTCCGTAACGGTCCCGTCCGCGATCCTCAGATACAATGCAATGGTATTCCCGCTGATGGGGTTTCCGGCGTTGCCCACGCCGTCCGCGTCGGGAAGATCGCCCACGTTGCGGGGCGAGTGAAAGTGGTCCATTACGATGGATGAGTACATGAAACTCGCCTCAACCGGGTACCTGCGCGGCGGAAACTTCGCGGAGGCGGGCTACGATGCCGGGCAGCCTGTCCATGACGCAGTCCACGTCCCCCATGGTATTGTCCCGCCCGAAGCTGAACCGGACCGAACCGAGGGCGGTGCGCGGGTCCCTGCCCAGCGCCAGCAGCACGTGGGACGGTTCGATGGCACCCGATGTGCAGGCCGAACCGGTGGACACGGCGATGCCCGCGAGATCCAGACTCATGATCAGCGATTCGCCTTCCGCGCCGGGGAAGGACACGTTCAGCGTACCGGGCAGGCGCCGATCCGGATGCCCGTTCACCCGCGCGCATTCGATCTCGACCCGGATGCGCGCTTCCAGGGCATCGCGCATTTCGGACAGGTGCCGGTATTCGCTTTCCCGCTCTTCTGCCGCCAGTTCGGCGGCCTTGCCCAGGCCCACGATGCCCACGGTGTTCTCCGTGCCGGACCGCACGTCGTTTTCATGATGGCCGCCGTGGGCCGTGGGTTCGATCTCGACGCCCTTTCGGATGTAGATGGCCCCCACCCCCTTGGGACCGTAGATCTTGTGGCCCGAAAGCGAAAGGAGGTCCGCGCCCATCGCTTCCACGTCGACCGGCAGCTTGCCGGCGGACTGCACCGCGTCCGTGTGGAAGCACACGCCGCGCGCCCGGGCGATCCTGCCAATTTCGCCCACGGGTTGGACCGTGCCGATCTCATTGTTCGCGTGCATGATGCTGACCAGGATCGTCTGGTCGGTCAGGGCGTCCTCCACCTGTCCGGGATCGACCCGGCCGTATTCGTCCACGGGAAGGTAGGTTGTTTCAAAACCTTCCCGCTCTAGAAAAGCGCAACTGTTCAGCACGGCCGAATGTTCGATGTTCGTCGTGATGATGTGCCTGCCGCAGACCTTGCGTGCGTAGGCGGTGCCCTTGATCGCCAGGTTGTCGGACTCGGTGCCGCCGCTGGTGAAATAGATCTCGCCGGGCCGTGCGTTCACCAGGCCGGCCACCCGGGCCCGTGCCTCTTCCACGGCCGCGCGCGCATCCTGTCCGTACCGGTGGATGCTCGACGCGTTGCCGAACCGGTCTCTGAAGAAGGGTTCCATGACATCGAAGACTTCGGACCTGACCGGCGTGGTCGCGTTATGATCCAGGTAGATGCTCGCCATGAGGAGCGCGGTCTCCGGGAAAGGGGCGGAATCCAGCCCCGTTCATCAAACATTCAAGACGTTCTGAAAACGGCTTCTTCCGTCGCGTCAACGGTCTTTGAAATTAGAGATAATCCATTGAAATGTCAAGTGTCATCGGGGTTTCGCGGCGATTGCGCGGCCGGGGATATTCGCCGTCGCCGCTTGACTTTTCGTTCGGGAATACGTAGTTTTCATGTAAACTGAATAAGGTATGCGCGAGCACGCTTTCAAGGCGTTTGCCGGCGGCGCAGACTGACCCGAAGCGGATGGACGTACCAGGGAGGAACAGCATATGCATGTACTGAAAACAGCGGCTGTACTGACGGCGGCCGTCCTTGTGGCGGGATGTACCCACAGCATCAGTCTGAATCCCAACATTGGCCCTTCGGCCAATATCGCCAGACCCGTGGATTTGCGCGTCGGAGTGTACATTCCCGTGGAAGTCAGCCAGTTCGTCATCGATGACAGGTCAGATCTCGACAAATACATCTTTGAAATCGGTGAATCCCTCGAATCGATCATCACGAAATCAGCGAACCGTGTTTTCTCGCGGGTAACGATACTGGATGCGCAACCCACGGGCGAAGTGATCGAGGAAAGCGCACTCGATCTCGTCATGATTCCCAGGGTGACCGCGGCCATGGTAACGCTGAACAAGGAAGAAGGTCCGTTCCAGGACGACGCCCGGGGAAACACGGCGATCACGGTCGAACTGATGTTCTATGACACGGAGATGATCCAGTACGCGTCCGTCATGGCATCGGGCATCGGCATCGCTTCTGAGAGAATCGGGTTCTTCAGCAGAGGCCAGAGAGAATATGCCGCATCGGTCGAAAGTGCCATTGTGAACCTGAGCAACGACATGGTCCGTCAGATGCATGGGAATTACGACATCCGCAAGAAGGGCGAGGAGCAGGAATAGCGCCGGAACCAGACTGCGGTCGCGCCGGACGGAATCACGTCAGCAGAACTCGCGTCAACCCGGGTAACCACCTATGGCAGGGATGTCCCGCAAAGACCGCTGGATTTACGGCTTGCATACCTGGTGGGGCCGATACCGTAACGCGGCGTTCAACCTGTCCGACATCCGCAACCGGCCGGTCCGGCTATTGATCTGCCTCCCGGCGAGTACCGAAGAAGCCCGAAAAGCGGTCGAAATCATCCCCGAACTGGTTGCGTGTCTGGACGCGAAGGTCGTTTTCGTGGTCGGCGAACCGCGATCCGTCGAGTATTGCGACCCGTCGGATGCGCGCATCACCGTGGTGCCGTTGGACCGGAGCGCCCGATGGTGGTTCGGCCTGCCTTCCTTCGGGATCGTCGACCGGTTGTCGGAAGCGGGGCTTAACCTGGCCGTCGATCTGAATCCATCCGCGGAACTGCTGCCCGCCGTACTTTGCCAGAGAATCGGTGCGAGGATTCGCCTGTGCCTGGACGATCCGCAACGGGGGCGCGTGTTCAACGTGCGGGTCCTGCTTGCGGAAGGACATGACTCGCCGTATGCGCGCATGCTGCGGGTCGTCCAGGCCGTCGCCCGCCCCGCGTCTCATCCCCGGATTTAACTTGACATCGGGCCCTCCAGCCGGGATATTCAATCAGGTTCTGGACAGGCCTTCCGAATCCCGTGCGACCGGGAACGGCTTGTCATCCAACCCATTCGATCCCACCCGATAGTCCTATGTCCGCCCTGTCTCCACGACCGCTCCTGTGTCGTAAAATTGCCGGATTCCTGCTGTCCTGCTGCCTGATGAGTCCCATCGCGGACGCTGCGGCATCGAACATGCAGCCCGAACCCGGACCAGCCATGCCAGCCATGCCAGCCATGCCGGCCATGCCGGCCGCTACGCTGGATGCCCTGCTGGCGGAAGGCATATCCCTCTACGATCAGCGGAAATTCGAGGAAGCGAAAACGGTCTTCGAGGAGGCGGTCCGCCTCAAGTCCAGGTCCGGGGAAGCCCGGTACTGGCTGGGCGTCAGTCACTATGAGCTCGGGGAAGACCGGGAAGCGGCGAAACAACTGCGCATCGCCGTACGGCACGACCGGAAGAACCCGGATGCGCACCTCGCACTGGGCCGGACGTACATGCGCATGAAGAACCGCATGGTCGACGCGCGCAAGAGCCTCAAGCAGGCCCTCCGTTACGATCCGGAACACTCCGAAGTGCACTACTACCTGGGCATCTCGTACATGGCGCAGAGCAAGAGAGATCCCGCGGCGCCGCTCTACGTGATGCAGGCCCGGAGATCCTTCGGCCGGGCGGCGGCGGCGAATCCCCTGCACCCGGACGCCTACTACCGGTTGGGGCTGTCCTACGAAAACCCCTCTCGCGATTACAAGAGGGCGCTGGCCCTCTTCTACCGGCAACTGATGGTAAAACCGGATCATCGGGATGCGCTCCACCACCTGGAGCGATGCAGTTACATGCTCAAGCAGTTCCAGGAAGGCATCAATCTCCTGACGCAGGTGGTCGAAGTCCACGGGGACGCCGTGCCGGACTACGTGCATACTTTGATCAACAAGCTTAAGGCCACGTCGCTGCAGTCACAGAGCCGATACGCCGAAGCGGACCGGGCCTACGGCGAATTCCTGGTCGACGCGGCGCCGGAGGAACGCGCGCACTACATGGATCTGGCCCACGTGACGTCGGAAGAAGAATTCCGGCAGTACCAGGCGCTGGAAACGCAGGAAGCGAAAGCGGAATTCAGACGCAGGTTCTGGGCGGCCCGCGATCCGAAGCCGGCCACCGCCGTGAACGAGCGGCTCGTGGAACACTACCGGCGGGTCATGCACGCGCGGGAGCATTTCTCCAGTGGCCAGCAGCCATGGGATCGCCGCGGCGGGATCTATATTCGGTACGGCGAACCGGACGATTTGCAGCATTTCATCATGCAGACCGGCGAGAACGCCATGAAGAACTACCAGCCGACCGGAGACGCCCGTATCGATGCGATCCGCGAGCGTAATTTCATATTGCGGTACCGCCTGAAGATCGATAACTCCGGCACGACGTGGAGCGACCCGGCAACGCGCGGCACCAGCGATCCTGATGCGGGGGACTACCTGCACGAACTGGAAGCGCAGCAGGACGACTACTCAAATATCGTTTCGTCCGCGGTTAGAGGGGGAAAGGAAGTCGCCAACACAGCCACCTTTTCGGCCATATCCACCAGGGCACAATCACTGGGCTTTCTCGCCGAAAGCTGGGTATACCTGGAGCACGACCTGGAGTTGTTCTTCGTCGACCAGGTCGGGGTCGGCAAGTTCGACTATCCGCTGCAGGTGCACGAGACGAACATTACCGAGGCCATCGTCCAGGACAAGTATAATCCCAGGCGCATCGCGGCCTCGCTGATGGAGAAGACTCCGGAGTCCTACGAGTTCGACTACGGCGGCGGACCGCTGCGGTTCATGTACGACATCGTGTCCTACAAGGGTCGGGACGGCAGGGCCGAAGTGGAAGCCGCCTACATGATCCCTGCCGAACAACTGGCAACGGTGAAGGACGGGCAGGGATTGCGCACGTGGTTTGACGGCCACATGGTGTTTCATGACGACGATTACAACCGCGTAGCCCAGACTTCCAGGCGTATCGGACCCATCGACCGGCCGCTCGTACCGGCGACCGGGAACGACCCGGGCATCGAACTTCATACCGGTATGATGGAGATGGAAGCACCGCCCGGCAGTTACCATGCCGCCATAGAAGTCCAGGACGAGACCACCCGGCGTATCGGCATATACGAACAGGCGTATGCCGTTCCCGATTACGCCGGCGACGCGCTGGTGTTGAGCGATATCAAGCTGGCGGTATCCATCGCACCGGCCGATTCAATCCACGGCCCCTTCGTGCGCAACGGACTTGAAATCGTACCCAATCCGGCGCGCATGTACCAGCGCACCGACCCCGTGCACTTCTATTACGAGATCTACAACCTCGCCCTGCCTGAGTCCGGTCGAACCGCTTACCGGGTGGAACTGGAAGTGAAGAACAAGGACCGGCCGCAGAATCTCTTCTGGCGTATTCTGAAGGGGATTGACCGGCTGGTACGGCGTACGGACAACGAACAGTCCGTGCTCATGGTATTCGAGAACGAAGGCAACCGCTCGGACGAGTACAGTTACACTTCCATCGATACGGGCGCCACACCCACCGGCGCCTACGAGATGACGGTTCGCGTCACGGATCTGCATTCCGGACAAACCGCCACGCGGCAGAAAGTCTTCGTCGTGACCAATGACCGGGTCGCGGAATTCAAGGCGGACCCGGAATAGCTTCCCGCTTACATCCGCGCGCTGAAGGACGGCGCAATATGTCCAACCTGAGCAAAATCACCGCGCTGCTTGTCCTGCTGATGCCATTCACCTGGCTGCCGCCCGCCGCCGCCAAGGAAGCGAGGTTCCTCGCCGCCCAGGAGGCCGAGTCCCTCCTGGACCAGGCCAGGGCACAGTACGACCTGGGCGAATTCCAGGGAGCGGAGTCCACGCTGAGAAGCCTGCTCCAGGAGCAACCCGGATCGTCCACGGTCCACCTGTGGCTGAGCCGCGCGCTGGACCGGCAGGAAAAGTATGACGAGGCCGAGCGCGCCGCAGAGGAAGCGCTTGAGATCGACAGCGCGTCCCCTGAAATCCTCATACAACTCGCGCGGGTCTACATTCTCAAAGACAAGAAGAAGGATGCGCGGGAGTTCCTGGACGAGGCCGAGAAACTGGCGCCGGGCATGGCGGACATATACTACTACCGCGGCCGCACGTACGGTAAGATCCGGATGGCGCTGTTCCGGCCCGGTACGGCCGAACGGGAATACAGGATCCAGGATGCGTCCTACCGGCGTGCCATCGCGTTGAATCCGAGCCATCACGATGCCTTTTTTCAACTGGGATACGTCATCGAGGAGATCCGGGACGACCCGGAATCCGCGATGGACTGGTATGTCAGGCAGGCATCCGTGAATCCGGCGCACGATGAGGCCGTCCATCGCCTGGCCGCCTGCGCCATCGAGTTACGGGAGTACCAGAAAGGGTACGCGCAGTTGCAGCAGGTCGCCGCGGCCCAGTATAAGGCCGTCAATCCCCTGGTCGAAGGACTGGCGGCACAACTCGAAGCCTACCGGTACCATGCCCTGGACCAGCACGTGCGAGCGTACCGGTCCATGAGGCGGTACATCGCGGTCCTGTCCGAGTTCGACCCCGGTAGAGTCGCCCTGTACAAGGATCTCTCCATCGTAGCCTCCTCAAAGGAAGCCGATGCCTTTCTCGAAGCGACGGAACAGGAAAGGGAAGAGGCTTGGCGTACCTACTGGGCGGCCCGTGACCCCGATCCCACGACACGGATCAACGAACGGCTGGTGGAACACTACCGTCGGGTGATCTTCTCCAGGCTGCATTTTTCAGTGGGCAAGGACCCGTGGGACCGCCGCGGCGAGATCTATGTCCGGTACGGTCATCCCGACGACCGTCAGCAGTTCATCCTCAAGTCCGGTGAGGACGTGGTCAACGCGATTTTCCCGACCGGGATGCGGGCCGTGGACATGATCCGCGAAACCAGCCGACAGCGATTGGATATGCAGGTCAGCACCGGGGCGCCGGTCCAGGACTTCGGCATATTCAGCGCACGGGCCGGGCGCGAGACGAAGTCGGTGGCGTTCCCGACGGAAAGCTGGGTCTACGTCCCCTTCGGCCTGGAGATCTTCTTTACGGATCAGCGGAATTCGAAGGTGTTCGACTACCCGCTCGAAGTGATCGATCTTCCCGGCCAGTCGACCAACTTCGGCGCGACGGACCGGCTTGCGTACAGCTTCCTGAACACGCCGAGGAAACAGGCCGAAGAACTCATCCGGCAAGTACCCGAAGCCCACCGGCACGACTACGGCGGCGAGCCGCTCTCGTTCGTTTCCCAGCTGGCCTCCTTCAAGGGCGCCGGCGACTGGGCCGACGTGGAAGTGGCCTACAGCCTTCCCGCGGCCCAACTGGGCAACGTGGAGGACGGACTCGGAGAGAGGACCTGGCTGTCCGGCCGAATCGCCTTGCAGGACATGGACTTCAACTACGTGCAAGCGATGCCCTTCAAAATGGGACCGCTTCGCCGCCCCGTGTCGGAACAGGACAATCTGCAGCTCAGTACGGGCGCGTTCCGGTTCAGTGCGCAGCCCGGGGCGTACCGGTCCGCGGTTTCTCTGCGGGATTCCCTTTCTCAGAAGTACGGGGTCTTTACCGCGCCGCTCCAGATCTCGGATTACAGCGCGGACCGGATGTTGCTGAGTGATGTAAAGCTCGCCGCATCCATCGTACCCACCGACGCGGAGGGACTGCTCGTCCGCAACGGCCTGTTCATCACGCCCCACCCCGCACGCCTCTATTCCAGTACGACGCCGGTGTTCATCTATTATGAGATCTACAACCTGGAGCGGGACGCCGAAGGCCGGACGGGCTTTCGCACGGAGCTGGAGATAGCCGCCAGGGAACCCAGGCGCAATGTCGTCCTCAAATTCCTCACCGCCCTGGGGCGCATGGTCGGCCAACGGTCCGACGATCAGACGGCCTACGTGACCTTCGAAGACAGCGGCACGTCGCCGGACGATTTCAAGTACACCTCGATCGAAACGGCGGACCTGGATCCCGGGACCTATACCGTGACGCTGACCGTCACGGATCTCCATTCCGGACAGCAGGACACGAAGATGGTCGATTTCATCGTGGTCCAGGTCCAGGGCTGAAGGGGCTACAACCCCGGCTTATCCGCGTCCTCCGCGGTAGCCTGTCAGCCGTTATGCATGAAAATCCACCTTGACATACTCGATTATCATGGTATTTTCATCGTATGGTTCCCCGACCCGCCATCTTGACGTCTATCACGACAGCCCTCTCGCGTAGTCCCATCGCCCTGCTTCTGGGACCTCGGCAGTGCGGAAAAACGACCTTGGCCCGGCAACTGGTGCCATATGACGACCTGAACTACTTCGACCTCGAAGACCCGGCCAGTCTGGCGAGGCTGGATGAGCCTATGACGGCGCTCGGTCCGCTCGAGGGCCTCGTGGTCATCGACGAGATACAGCGTCGGCAGGAGTTGTTCCCAATTCTGCGCGTACTGGTCGACCGTACGCCATCGCCAGCGCGGTTCCTGATCCTGGGCAGCGCTTCTTCGGACTTGATGCGTCACGCGTCGGAATCGCTGGCCGGGCGCGTGGAACGCATCATGATGCGGGGATTCAGCTTATCCGAGGTAGAAATCGTCCACCAGCGGAAGCACTGGCTGCGCGGGGGATTTCCGAGGTCGTACCTCGCCGCGACCGAGGTGGATAGCGCCGTTTGGCGCAGGGAATTCATGCAAACGGTGGTCGAAAGGGACGTGCCGCAACTCGGCCTGCGTCTGCCGGCCGCCACGCTGTTCAGGTTCTGGACCATGCTGGCCCATTATCACGGCCAGATATGGAACGCGGCCGAATCGGCCAGGTCACTTGGTGTCGCCGAAACCACGACCCGCCGCTATCTCGACGTGCTTGAAGGACTGCTCATGGTCAGGCGGCTGAATCCATGGTTCGCCAACCTGAAGAAGAGGCAGGTCAGGTCGCCGAGGATATTCGTCCGGGACAGCGGTCTGCTTCATGCGCTTTTGGGCATTCGGTCGGAAAGGGACCTGCTGTCCCATCCAAAGTCGGGGGCATCGTGGGAAGGGTACGTCGTCGAGGAGGTTCTGTCTGCCTTTGAGCCCGAAGAGGCCTGTTTCTGGGCGACCCATAACGGCGCCGAACTGGACCTTTACCTGGTCAGGGACGGCCGAAGGATCGGCGTGGAGTGCAAACGTCAGGACGCGCCGCGCGTGACGCGTTCCATGCGTGTTGCGCTGGAGGATCTGGCCCTGGATCATCTGTACGTCGTCTATCCCGGTTGTAAGACCTATGCAATCGGCAAGGACATTACCGTAACGTCCCTTTCACACATTAAAACCCCCGGGCTCTCCGCACCTGCAACCGAGGATTCTTCGGGTTCATAACGGCTGTCAGCCAGCCGGTGTGCATGGCCGATGATAAGGATGAGTCGCGACGTCACGCTTGCTTCCCACGGTCTCCAGGCGCGATCAGGCGGTAGAGCGCCGGTGTGACGAACAGCACCAGCAGCGTGGACAGCGTGAGCCCGCTCAGACCGGTGTAGGAAAGACTGATCCAGAGGTCTCGCGTCGAGGGATGCCCGGCGAAGAGCAGGGGGGTCAGTCCCACCAGCGTGGTGAGGGAAGTAATCAGGATGGGACGGACGCGCTGCCGGGCTGCTGTAATGACTGCCTCGTCGAGGAGCATGCCCTCCCGTTGCAGCCGGGCCATGCGGTCCACCAGCAGGATCGCGTTGTTGACCACGATCCCGACCATGAAAATGGTCCCCAGGAAAGCCCCCCGGTCGAATGAGAGTTCGAAGATCCAGAATACCAGGAAGATGCCGGTGAGTCCCATGGGTACGGTCAGCAGGGCGACCGCGGCGCGGCGGAAGGACTCGAACAAAGCGGAAGTCACCAGAAGGACCAGCACGAAAGCCAGGCAGACGGCCAGGTACAGGTCACGCTCCTCTCCCCAGTCGAATCCTCCCCACGATCTACTTTCGATCCGGTAGCCCGGAGGCAACTCGACGGCGTTCAGAAAGGCCTCTTGAAACCTTCCTGCCAGTCGCCCGGCGCCCACGAACTCGTAAGATATCCACCTCTCATACTGCTGGTCACTGCGCATGATGGCCGTGGGGACCCGGTTGAACGCCAGGTATCCGGCGTCTCCCATGTCAAGGGTGACGTCGGTGTTCCGTATCGGAAGGCGGCCTAAGTCGGACGCCGAGGCGGACCGGTCGACGACCACGCGGAACGGAATCCGGCGTCCGTCGAGATGCAGTTCGCCGTCGTGGCCTTCCCGGTCTGCGTAAAGCCGTAGCAATTCGTCCAAATCGCCCAGATTGACGCCGGCCCTCGCGAGCGTACGTTGCGCGGGGTTGAATTGCAGTTCGTAATAGGGACCTCCACCGAAACTCCACATAGTACTGTTGGTGGTTTCGACCTTTCGCACGCGCCGGTTCCGTTCCAGTTGCCGCGCAACGCGCTCTGCGTGGTCTCGCAAGTCGTCGTAGTTGTAACCGACCATCTTCAGGTTGAATGGGATAGCCCCTCCCCTTCCGGTAGAGAAACCGGTTCCCATACCAGAAACGCCTATGGACAATCCACCGAAGTGAGTCACCAGGTTCATCATCCGGCCCAGCATTTCAAGAGGCAGTGCCGTCAAGGCGGACTCCTCCGAAAACCTGGTCAGCATGCTGGCGTTGGTTCCGTCGATCCGGGTCACCACTTCCACGTTCTTCCCACCGGCTTCCACCGCATAGCGTTCGAAGGCCAGCGCCACCGAATCGATCGTGGACGTCTCCATGCCCGGGTGTCCGCCGATTTGGACGCTGATACGTGTTTCATCGGCAAACCAACCGAAACTCGGACCTTTCCACACGTCGGTCGTGAACAGAAAGACGCTGATCCCGAAGATACCGAAAGTCGAGAGCGCCACGGACCACCGCCAGCGGACCATGCGCGATACGGCGCGTCCATACCAGCCCACGAAACGCATCACATACGCCGGTCGGTGCTCCGAGGATACCTTCCTGTCCAGCCGGTGCGTAACGACCGGAACCCAGATACCCGCGACCACGATGGACGCGGCGAGGGTCAGGCCGAGGCCGAGCGCAAAAGGAGCGAAGTCCCGTCTGAACTCGTCCGAAAGGTAGACGATCGGAACCAGGGCGGCGATCGTGGTCATCGTAGTCGCTGCAACGGGGATCAGCATCTCCGATGTACCGCGAACGGTCGCCGCGTCCGGTTTATCGCCTTCCTCGCGGCACCGGCGGATGTTCTCGTAGATCACCACCGCGTTGTCCACAAGTATGCCGAAGGCCAGTGCAAGGCCGGAGATGGTGAGCAGATCGAGCCCCAGCCCCATGGCCTCGAAGCAGATCATGGCGGCGAGCATGGAGAGTCCGATGGAACTGAAGAGGACGATCGAAGCCCGAATCTGACGGATAAAGACCAGGAGGAGGGCGATGATAGCGACCAGGGCAATGGCGACGCGCACGAAAAGGTCGTCCAGCGCCTGCCGGACGTCTTCGCTCCGGTCGGTGACCAGGTTCGCCAGGACGCCCGCCGGCAGACCCCGCGCCAGCTCATCCATGCGCGTTCGTACGCGATCCGCGACATCCAGCATGTTGGTGCCCGGCTGCTGGTCGATTTCAATGGAAATGGCGGACTGGCCGTTCAAACGTGAAATGCTGCGCGGTTTCGTCAGTCCCATGCGCGAATCCACGAGGTCGCCGAGGCGGATAAGCTCGTCGCGGCCCGTCGCGACGGGCAGCTCGGGAAGATCTTCCATCACCGTCGACATGGGTTTCGTGTACAGCGGGATCAAAGTGGACTTACCGTGTACAGCCCCGGCGGCATGAGACTTGAAGGTGTCGTTGATCGCGATTTGCACCTGCGACGGGGTAAGGCCGGAACTGTGCAGTCGGTCGGCATCGAGCCGAAGGACCAGTTCTTCTTCCCGCCCCCCGATGACTTCGACGTTCCGAACGCCGTCGAGGGAGGATAGGACCGGCAGGATTTCCTCGATGGCCAGCGCGCGCAACGCGAAGTCGGTCATTGGTCCGGACAGACGATAGCTCATGAACCCTTCGAGATCACGGAACATCTGAGGGGTTCTTTCCGATATGCGGGGCTCGACGCCGTCCGGCAACTCCTCTCGCAGGGATGCGAGCCGGTCCCTGAGCAGGGCCCGGGCCGATGCGATCGACAGGGTATGATCGAAAGTCGCGTAAATACCTGCCATACCTTCCTTAGTTTCCGATCGTATTTCGATGATGCCCGGCACGGAGGAGATTTCCGATTCGATCAAAGCCGTCACGTGCTTGACGACGGCTTCCGAAGAAGCCCCCGGCCAGGCGACCGCAATGTTCAACCCCGGATAATCCTTATCGGGCTCGAGCGACAGCGGCAGGCGCAGGACGGCTGTCGTCCCGAGGGCCAGTACGACGAGGGCCACGGCGGTCACGGCGATGGGTCGATGGATCGCGGATGTGAGGAATCTTTCCATGATTCGATTGCGCGTAGCGATTACCGGGACTCGGCAGTCCCGGAGGTCGACGGCCTGGCGAACAGGCTGTACAGGATCGGAACGACGAATAGCGTCAGCCCCGAACCGAGGATGAGGCCGCCGATCAGCGTGCGGGCCAGGGGCATGCCGAGTTCTCCCCCGGTCCCGAAGCCCAGGGCCAGCGGAAGCACGCCGCATATGGTGGTGACGGTGGTCATCAGGATCGGCCTGAGCCGCCGCCTGCCCGCCTCGTGGATCGCATCCCTTCGGGACAGGCCGTCTCGTTCGGCCCGGACGATGAAATCGACCTTGAGGATGGCGTCGTTCACGACGATGCCCACGAGGACGATGGCGCCGATCCACGTGATGATGTTCAGGCTTTCTCCAAGCAGCGTCAGCACGTAGACCGACCCGGCCAGCGCGAGGGGAATCACCGCGATGATGATCCAGGGAAGGCGCAGCGACTCGAACTGGGCGGCGAGTATGAGCAGGACGACCACGATGGAGAAGAGCAGCGAGACCAGCAGGGAACGGTAGGCGGTCCTGAGTGTCTGGTGCGTGCCGGTGAATTCCACGTAGTGCCCGTTGAACCGGTTGTCGGCCAGCCCTTCCTGCGCCATCAGGTCTCTGACCCGGTCCGCCACACCGACGAGGTCGTCACTGGCAATATCCACATCGACGATGACCATGGGCGCCTGGTCCATGCGCAGGATTTCTCCCGCGACTTCGACGGGTTCGATCGTGGCCAGCACACGAAGGGGGATCGGTCCATTCAGTGTATCCACGGCTAAATCCAGCAAGTCGCGGATGTCCGTGTCGTCCTGGCTTCTGCCGTGCAGGACGATCGGTATGCGTTCATCGGTGCGGTCCAGGTGTGTGGCCGTCCGGCCGCCCAGGTAGGTGCGCAGGGTTTCGGCGATTCCTTCGGGCTTCACGTCCAGGCGCGCGGCCAGGCGTGCGTCTATGTCGATCCGGTAGGAAGGCCGGAGATCGACGCCCCGCAGCGTGATGTCGGCGAGCGGGAGCATGGATTCGAACAGAAGCGACCGGATGAATTCCGCGGTTTCCGACATGCGCCGCTGGTCCGAGTCGACAGGGTCGGCGGTTCGTTTATCCATGTGCAGACGTATCGACAGGTCGGGCTGGCGCCCGCCGAGGATCGAGGACAGTGCCGAGACCGGCGGCTTCAGGTCAACCTGGCTTTGCATGCCGGGAGGGATGCTGTAGCGTAAGGCGGCCATGACGGCGGGTGTGTCCGGCTGCTCTTCATCCAGGAAAACCTGCACGCGGGCCGTTTCGAGTCTGGTGGCGCCAGGCGCCGTTCCGGGCACGAAGGCCGCTCCGGCCGCTCCGGCCGTCGTCAACGTATGGCGCACGCCGGGGATGGTAAGCGCCAGGGCGGAAAGGGTCCGCGCGCGCTCCACCGTGGTTTCCAGCGACGTCCCGGACACGAGCGAAAGGTCCATCCAGAACACGCCTTGATCCACCTCCGGGTAGAAGGATCGCGGCAGGTTGCGTCCGATGAATCCGGCGATAAGGGCAAAGCCCAGCAGCAGGATCAGTCCCCGGACCGGATGATTGATGGCGGCATCCACGGCGCGGCGATAGGTACCGTATAGGCTGGCGGGCTGCCGTGCTCTGCGTGCTGTCGCCCGCCGGCTCCACCGGGCGACGAGCGCGGGCAACAGCGTCAACGCGGCCGTCCAGGAGAGGATGAGCGACGCGGTGACCGCAAGGGCCTGGTCTCTGAAAAGCTGCCCGGCGACCCCGGGCGTCAGGGCCATGGGCAGAAACACGGCGACGGTGGTCAGTGTGGAGGCGGCCATGGGCAGTGCCACTTCGGCCGCGCCGTTGCCCGCGGCCGACTGGACGTCGGGATCGGTCTCCCGGTGCCGCACGATGTTCTCGACCGAGATGATGGCGTTGTCCACCAGCATGCCGATGCCGAGGGCCAGACCGCCGATCGACATGATATTCAGCCCTACGCCCGTCGCGTCGAACACGGCGAAGGCGGCGATGACGGCCACCGGCATGGTCAGCGCCACGGGTATGGCGTACCGGAAACTGCGGAACCAGGCCAGCAGGACGATCAGCGCGAGGACGCCGCCCCCGGCCAGCGCGGTCAGCGCATTGCGTATGGAACCGCGTACGAAGGTGGCCTGGTCGAAGGCGACCGTCAGCGATACATCGGGGAACTCGACGTTGTACTGTCGTACCAGGGCATTGACGGCTTCACTGGCCGCAAGCAGGTTGGCGTCGGCCGTCTTCTGCACCAGGACGCCGATGGCGGGCGTTCCGTCGAAGAGCACGGCGCCGCGCCGGTCCTGTTCGCCCATGCGCACCGTCGCCACGTCCCGGACCCGTATCAGCGCGCCGTCCGGCCGGGTCGCCAGAACCGTGGCGCGCATGTCGTCAAGGGATCGGAATGCGCCGTCGATACGCAGCGTGTAACGATAGTTGCCCCGGCGCATCAGACCGGCGGGCAGGTCGCGATTGGAAGCGTTCAGCACGTCCTGGACCAAGTCGAGAGACAGCCCGAACGCGGCCAGGCGCGCAGGGTCGATATTGATCTGTACTTCGGGCCTGGCACCGCCGACGATGCTCGCGCGGGCCACTTCAGGCAGCTGTTCGAGTCTCGGCCGGAGGACCTGTTCGGCCAGTCTTTGCAGGGAAGAAGTGGCACCGTCGTCATTCCGCGTTCCGGACTCGAGCACCAGTCCCATCATGGGCGCCCGGTCAGGGTCGGTATCCAGCAGGACCGGACGATCGCTTTCGGCCGGAAGGAGGAACCGTTGCGTGTCGAGGCGTTCCCGGGCGGTGAGCAGCGTGGACTGAAGGTCGGCGCCCCAGTCGAGCTCGACGGTTACGAGCGATTCGCCCTCGCGGGAAATGGAACGGACCTGCATCGCACCGGGCAGATTCCGCAACGCGGACTCGATCGGTTCGGTAATCTCGCGGGCCACGATCTCCGGCGGCGTATCGGTCCACGTCGTCCATACCGTGACGGTCGGTATCTCGAGGGGCGGCAGCAGGTTGACGGGCAGGCGGGTAAGCGCGATGATCCCGATGAGAACGGCGGCGCACGTAAGGCAGCACGTGGCTACCGGCCGACGAACGGCGATCTGGGGAAGATTCATGATCGGTCCCGTTCCGGCTCAGTTTCTCAACTGGTAGACCACGATACTGGGATTGAGTTCCCCTTCTTCCACGGGGGACGTGTCGATGGCGTACAGATCATCGCCGTCGGCGTGGTCAAAATGAAGGGTTGACTCGATATCCATCTGGATGAGCGTTCCGTCTCTTCCGAACAGGTCGATATGCCGGACGCGGGTATTGTCCGGACCGTTTCTGTCCCGCTGTACGAGCACGAAATCACCGACGACCAGAGGTCGAAACATACGGGTCGATCTATTCAACTCTTCCGACGCAGTCTCCCTACTCGTAATCACCATGGGATAGTATCCTGGCGGTTCGGCTGCATACGTCGCGACGATACTGCCATCCCATTCCATATCGTACACCTGGTAGGTCTTGACGGATGAGTATAGAATGCGGCCTTCCGGGGTGAGCGACATGTGCAGGAACGAGCCTCCCATCCGGACCGGAATGGGCGGATCCGGCGGCCAGGGCCGGCTGCCCATATCGTGACTCTTGTTGCCTTTCGAGTCGTACACTGTAAGCAGCGATTCGCCCATGAGGGAACTCACGGCGCAGCGTTCTTCACTTCCGCAAATGATGTTATCCGGTCCGGGCCTGTCGATTCGGAACGAAGCCTGGTGGACTCCGTCCAGGTTGAATGTTGACACACGGAAGTTTTCCTTGTCGAATACCACGATGCGGTCGTCGAATACCGTAACATTCTGAGGTTTCGACATCTCCCCCGGTCCGGATCCCTCCTGGCCGATACGACGGATCATCTTCCCGCTCGGATCCGTTACCCAGACCGTATGCTGCTGCCAGTCTGGCAGGTAGAAGTTCCCTACTCCGTCCCGGGCGAGATCGGAGATTTGACCAACGAATTCATTCCCCAGATCGATAGGGATCTCTCGCACTTTTTCGATAGTGTAGTTCTGGGCCGCAGCCGGGGTGGTCCATTGTTGAAGAAGCATTGCTGCCAGGAGTAGTAATACGTATCTCATAAAGAAGCTCCTCCAGATGACTCGATCGCATGGATCAATCACAGCTATTCTGACCCGCCGCTCAATCGGTAGACCACGATATGCGGATTGGGTTCACCTTCTTCAACAGGTGCTGTATCGATGCCGTACAGGGTTCGTTCTTCGGCATAGACGAAAGTGAAGGGTATTTCGATTCCGAGTTGTAACACGTTGCCGTCCTGAACAAACAGATCGCCGCGTATTCTTGATTCACCCCCCTCTACGGGAAGGCTTCTTTGAACTAATACGTGGTCCCCAAATTGCAATGGCCGTCCTATCCAAGACCAGTAGATGCTCATACTGAATCCACCTAGATCAGGGGTAACAGAAAATGGAACGTAACCGGGAGGTTCCGCCGAATAGGTTGCCAGCACCGTGCCATCCCAATGCAGTCTCGACACTACGTAACGTTTCACCGGCGAATACAGCACGTCTCCATTCGGTGTGCCGGATACATGTTGGAACAACTGATAGGATCCGCCGATGACCCCGACGGGCCTGGCCTCCGCCTCACGGCTGCCGCCATCGTAAAGCTTCGCGCCATCGGTGTCGTAAACCGTGAAAAATGACGGAGCCAGCACAGAAGAAACAGCGATGTGGCCATCGTCGTTTATCAACATACCTGTCGATAGGTACACATCGATTCGATGGCTGGAGAGATGCTGTCCAGAAATGGAAAAAGCGGAGATTCTGTCGTTGTCGTTGTCGAGCACGAAAACCTTACCGTCGTGCAACGCCACACTGCGGGGATTGGTCAGTTCGCCCGGTCCCCTTCCCGCCTGCCCGATTTTCCGAATCAACCTGCCCTGAGGGGCCACCACCCAGACCGTATGCTGTTGCCAGTCGGGCAGGTAGAAATTACCCTCTGCGTCCCGGGTCAGATCAGCGATTTCTCCGACGATTTCATCACCCAGATCAAGCGGAATCTCCGATTCCTTTACGATTGTGAATCCTTGTGCGGAAACATCAATACAAAAAGCCGTGACCAGGCTGAAAAGCAATGTAAGTACTATACTTTTCATTGGCATGCCTCATTGGTGTTTCGATGCTGGTTATTCTTGTAAATATCACTCACCCCCGACTAAACGGTAGACCACGATATTCGGGTTGTCCTCCCCTTCTTCTACGGGCGCGGTATCGATCCCATAACACTTGTCGCCATCGGAGTAGAAAAACACCATTGGCAGTTCGATCCCGGTCTGCACGATGGTTCCGTCATCGGTGAAGATATCTCCGAAAAGTCCGTATACACCGCTTGTGTCTTTCCCCTGTCTTTGGACGAGAACATGACCGCTGACATACAGGGGCCGGAACAGCGGAGTAAAGGTAACCAGCTTTTGAGGAGGTGCGTCAGGAAACGGACTATATCCGTAAGGGTCCGCACTGTATGTATCGAGTATCGAACCGTCCCAATCGAGGCGAAACACCTCGTATCTCTTGACCGTAGAATTGAGGATGAGGCCGTCAGCAGCTTGCGACACATGGTGAAAGTTCATTCGAATGGGCATGATCAGCAGGCCACCGACGCCGGTATCGGGCGTGCCGATTTCACGTACAATCGTACCGGCCATGTCAAAAACCGTAAAATGTGGTTTGTCCGTTGCGTAACTCACAGCGATCATCCCACCGCCGCCGACCAACAGTCCGCTGGGTGGCAGTACAGGGGCGATGCGAAAGTCCGACAGGTACGTTCCGTCCTGTGTGAAGATCTTCACGCGGTTGTCGCCCGTATCGAGGACGACAACCTTATCCTCGAAAACGGCCACACTTCTTGGTTCCACCAACTCTCCAGGTCCGGTTCCTCCTCGACCCAAACGTTGGGAGATAACACCCGACGACTCAGCTACCCAGATCGTATGTTGCCCGTAGTCTGAAAGAAAAAACCGGCCATCGGCATCCATGACCATGTCCGAAACACCGCCGACAATGTCATCATCCAGAAGCAGTGGGATTTCACGCACCTTTTCAACGGTGTAGGTCTGTCCAATGGATGGACCTGCCGAAGCAAGTAAAAGGTATGCGATGGCGAAGGCTGCGATGTGTCTCACTGCATTACCTTCCTATTCGTGCTGACTGATTGGGTACGGTTTCCCGCTTAAGTTTATGGTTGGAGAACTGGCGGCCAGGAGTCTCCGAGTGGAATGCAACAGCAAGCCAATTCGAGGTGGGTCATCGGCCGTTTACTTCCGTCAGCCGGTACACCACGATATACGGATTGTCCGCTCCTTCATCCAAGGGCGTCGTGTCGATGCCATAAAGGAGATCGTCATCCACCGCGTAAAACTGATAAGGCAGTTCCATGGCCAACTGTACCGGTGCGCCATCCATGGTGAACAGATCGCCGAAGTACTCTATGCCACTTTCCAAATCCACCTTTTTGCGTTGTACCAGAACGTGATCACCAATGGCCAACGGACGCAGAATCGGTGTCCAGGTCTTCAAGATGTCGCTGATCTTTGGGAACTGAACGCCGGACGGAAATACGAGTTTTCCGTATCCAGGGGAATCGGCCTCATATTCCGCGAGTACGGTACCATCCCACTTCATTCTGAGTACGGGGTATTCCTTAACCGTGGAGTACAGAATGTGACCGGCCGATGTCTGGTTGAAATGCTGATCCCCCATCATTGTAAAAACCGACTGATCCGGTACTCTTTCACCTCTACTTCCTACAACACTTCCATCCATATCATAAACCGTGAAAAGTGTTGGCTCCCAGAGAGAATTTACCGCTATGCGGCCGTCTTTACTCGCCAGAATCCCAGTTGCCATAAAGTAGTCAATTCGGAAGTCGTCTACATACGTGCCATCCATCGTGAAAACCACTACCCGACTGTTACCTTTGTCGAGCACGATGACTTTGTCTTCGTATACAGTTGTTCCACTCGGCAAGTTCAGTTCACCCGGACCGGCTCCTTCCCGGCCCAAACGCCGGATCAATCTGCCTTTGGTATCACACATCCAGACCGTATTCTGCTGAAAGTCGGTCAAGTAGAACCGACCGGCGGTGTCCTGAATTAGATCTCCGATTTGTCCGGCAATCTCATCACCCAGATCCAGGGGAATGTCGCTGGTTTTCTCGAAGGAGAAGGTCTGGGCGGAAACGTCCGAAACGGGTATCAGAGCCAACCCGGTCACAAGGACAGCAGCAACCAACTTCATACATTGATCTCCCTATTTGGTTCGGAGCGATTGACTACAACGGTTTCCCTATCGGGCGGTATCGGAAACTTAACAGCACGAATTCACCCAACTACAGTTCACCCAGCCGGTACACCACGATATGCGGATTGTCCTCCCCCTCATCCATGGGCGTGGAGTCGATGCCAAAGAGGAGATCGCCATCCACCGCGTAGAACTGAAGGGCCAGTTCCAAGGCCAACTGTATCGGTTCGCCGTCCATGGTGAACAGATCGCCGTAGTATTTCGGTGGACCTTTCTCCCAATCTTCCTTCTTCCGCTGCGCGAGTACGCAATCAGAGACAATGAGGGCACGTAGTATGGGCGTCCAGGTTTTCATGATCTCCCTGTGGTTTAGAAACAAGGCACCGGACGGATAGGTAAGCTTTCCGTAACCAGGGGAATCGGCCTCGTAGGTCGCGAGAACGGTACCGTCCCACTTCATTCTTAACACAGGGTATTCCTTGACCGTGGAGTACAGGATATGACCTTCCGGTGTCTGACTTAAATGCTGATCACCAATGGCATAACCAACAGCCTGGTCCGGCACTCTTTCACCTCGGCTGCCAATGATCCCGCCATCCATATCGTAAACCGTGAAAAGCGTTGGCTCCCAGAGAGAATTAACCGCGATCCGGCCATCCTTGCTAACCAGGATCCCCGAAGTCATTTGGAAGTCCAACCTGAAGTCGTTTGAATAGGTCCCATCCTTCTTGAATATCATTACCCGGCCATTGCCGGTATCCAGCACGATAACCTTGTCTTCAAATACAGCGGTTCCGGTGGGATGCTGCAACTCGCCGGGACCGGCTCCCTCCCGCCCGACACGTCGGACCAGCTTGCCCTTTGAGTCACATATCCAGACGGTATGCTGCTGCCAGTCCGTCAGGTAGAACCGTCCGTCCGTGTCCAGAAACAGATCTGAGATTAGTCCGACAAACTCATCTCCAAGCTGAAGCGGGATTGCTCTTACTTTCTCGATCGCGAATGGCTGGGCATCTGCTGTACCTAAAGCAGCCGTGAAAACAAATGTTGATACGACGGAGATTAGCCTTTTCAGATTGAAATCACCTTTCTTCAGGAATACACTTTCTGCAGAAATACACGTGCATTAGCCAGGCGCCTCATTCCCTCAGCCGTACCCGGACCGGTACGTCGTGGGCCAGCGTGATGTTGCCGGTGACGGCCACCGTGTCGCCCTCGCTGACCCCGGAGGTCACCTCTCTCCAGGCGTCGCCTTCCTGCCCCAGGGTGACGTAGGACCATTGGGCCCTTCCGCCTTGAACGACAAACACAAGCGTGCGTTCGTCGCGGCTGACGATGGCTTCGTCCGGTACGGCGATCCGGTTTTCGTATGAAGTGCCCTCGATGAGCACCTCGGCGAACATGCCGGGTTTGAGCCGCCCGCCCGGGTTGGCCAGTTCCGCTTCGACGATGGCCGTTCCGCTCTCTTCGTCGACGGTGGGGTGTATGCGGGAGATCCTGCCTTCGAAGAACTCGCCGGGCCACGTGGTGACGCTGATGCGTATTCCGTGTCCGACACCGACGGCGCCCAGGTCACTTTCGAGCACGGCAGCTCTGACGCGTACCCTGGAGATGTCGATCAGTTCGAAACAGGTCTCTCCCGAGCCGACCTGCTGTCCTTCCTCTACCAGTCTTTCTGCGATGATGCCCGAAAACGGAGCATGGACGGAGGTCTGCTCGAGTTCCCACCACACGCGGGCATGTTCTACTTCGGCCAGGATGAGTCCCGTGTTCTGCGCAATGAGATCCAGCCGTCGTGATCCACTGAGCAATTCCGCGGCATCCAGGTTCCTTTGCGCCGACTTCAGTTCCCCGGCATCGATTTCGCCAAGCTCGAAGGCCTGACGAGCCTTTGCCAGTGCATCGCGTTCACGTATCACCCAGGTTGTGTCCGAATTCAGGACGGCGGTAGTGTCCATGACGTACACGGCATAGTCGATCCGCTTGTCCAGCAGATCCGCTTCCGCTTTCTCGACACTCAGTTTGAACGGCGCTTCGTCCAGGCGCAGCAGCAGGTCGCCTTCCTTGACGCGATCGCCCTCGCGCACCAGGACTTTCAATGCCATGCCCGAGACGCCGGTGCTCAACTCGGTACGCCGGTGGGCTATGAGGCGGCCTGATGCGACGATCGAACGGGTCAGTGTGCGGGGGCTTACCACCACGGCTTCGACCGGGAAGGGCTGCACGGTGTTTTCGGATGCATTTTCTTCGGCAGCCCCTTCGGCAACCCCCTCGGCGGCTTCCTCCCCGGGATCTGCCGTGCACGCACTCAGGAAGGCTGTGAAGGTAACGACGACCGCAACTAAGATAGCGAAGGTTGTTACTCGTATTTTCACAGGTATTCGTCCTTGAGGATCGGACCATCAAAACAGGGTCGGTCCATTAACAAATCGGGAACCATCAAATCGTTACCGTTTTCAAATATTTCTGTCAAGCCGCAAAGCACCGTGCTTCAACCAGGCAAGTGGTTGAGAACGGGCCTATAAATCGTCGAGAGACCGTCTCAGGGTGTAGACGGCCACCGATGGATTCGCCTGGTCATCCGACGGTTCCAGCAGCATGTAGAGCCGATCGCCGCGGGAGAACAGCGCACCGGGCGCCATTTTGTAATCCGGCAATTGGATATCTTCCGCGATCGGGTTGAGGTCTGAATCGTAGAGGGCAAGGTACGCGCCTGAATAACCGGGTGCTGCGAACACCACGGCCAGGCCCCTGTCGCCGATCCGCAGGATCTGAAGGATATGGCTCCATTGGTCATGGTACTCGTCAAGACGGGGAATGTCGTTCAGGATACGTACGTCGAATTGCTCCGGCGGTGGGACATAGTGCGCCGACCGGCCTTGAATCGAGTCGACTAGGACGCCATCCAGCGAATACTTCGAAAGGGTGTACTCGTAAGGCGATATGGTGTAGAGGAATCCCCCCGATATCACCACGCCCCCGCCCGCTGATCTGGCCGCTTCATTGTGGTTTTCTGACTGAGGCGCAAACCTTCGCAAAAGCTGGCCCTGATCGTCCAGTTCGCACACCAGTTCAGAGGGATGGGTGGACCAGTAACCGTACAGCCGGCCCTCTTCGGAGTAATCGATTTCATCCAGGAGCTCCGATACCGGAATGGAACTGACGAAGCGGTATGATCCGTCATAGCAGGATATACGGGACATCATGCTGTCGTACAGGTACAGATTCCCGTTGTGGGAGGCTATCGAGACCGGATTGCGGTACTCTCCCGGGCCATCGCCCGGTCCGCCGATCATGCCCTTGCCCGCCCCGGATCTGTCGTAGATCCCCGCACGGGGCGTGATATCCAGTATGATGATGTCTCCACCTGCGGTTACCGTGGCGATTCGGGGGAGTGGTCCAATGAGAAACTCGTCGCGCGAATCCAGCACTATTTGTGACTCTTCCTGGAAAACGTCCTCGAAAACGAGCGTTCTGGCCTCCGCGCAACCCGTCAACCACACCGGAAACACGGTCGAGACGGCGAACATCATCAATACAGAATACATAGGGGTCACCCGGAATGATCCGTTCATATGATGCCAAGCCTAAGGTATCAGACAACAAAATACAAAGAATCACCGCCATCAATAGGGTATCACCCTACTTAAAGCGCATGATCTCGCGTTACGAATTGATGAGAACGGGTGTGTGTTAGCCAGGATGCCGGACTACAACCCCGGCTTCTCCGCGTCTTCCGCGGCCGGCCCCTGCAAGTTGACGTTGTCCCCGGTGGGCCACCGCACGTTGTAGTGCGCGGAGCGGTCCCGCTTGTATCCCGCGTGCCAGTAGTTGCTGGCCGCCAGCCATTCCAGCAGGTCTTCCTTCATCTTCGCCTTGATCCCGGTATACGCATCGTCGTCCCACCGGTTCCATAGCTCTGCGGGATCGGTCTCCAGGTCGTACAGCTCGCCCTCCTCCTGGCCGATGTAGTAAACCATCTTGTGGGCCGGGCTCCGCATCATGATCTGGTAGTTGTCCTCGCAGAAGACGTAGTCACGCGGCGTGACGGAGGAGTCCGGGTCGGCATAGGGCAGTAAGGACCGCCCTTCCAGGTAGGTGGGGACCGGCACGCCGGCCGCCTCGAGGATGGTGGGACCCAGGTCCATGAGGGAGACCAGGTCGCTAACGTGGTCGCCCCTTCGCCGGCGGTCCGGGTAGCGGATGATGAGGGGGATGTGGGTGATGGTGTCGTACATCAGCCACTTGTAGGCCAGGGCGTGGTCGCCCAGGTTCTCGCCGTGGTCCGAGCAGAAGATGACCAGGGTGTTGTCCAGGTAGCCCCTTTCCTCCAGGGCGTCCAGGATCTCTCCCATCTTCTCGTCCACCGTGGTCACCTTGGCGTAGTAGTGCCGGCGCATGCGGTCGATGCGTTCGTCGTTGGCCAGGTACATGTTGATGCCGGATTCGTGGCCGGCCGTGGAGAACATCTTCTTCAGCGCTTCCTGCTGGGGCGGCTTTTCCGCCAGTTCGTTCTCCCGGGTTACCGGCATGGGTATCTCGACATCTTCGTACAGGCCCAGGTGACGGGGGAGGGGATCCCAGGGTTCATGGGGACCCGTAAATCCGATTTCGAGGAAGAAGGGCTTTTCGCCGCGGTGGCTGCGGATCCAGTTGAGCGCCGAGTTTCCGATGAAGACGTCGCTGTGGAAGCGCTCCTCCTCGTGCCACTGCACGCCCTGCAGTCTGGTCCACCAGTCGGGGTCCGTCAGGTGGCGGTCGTTGGGCCGCTCCACGCCGTGAAAGGTCATGTAGCGGCCCCAGTCGTCGTCCGCGCCGCCGCCGGCCAGGCTCATCCCGGTCGGGTTCTCGACGACGACCCGCTCGTGGAACCCGCCGGGGATGTCCCGGGGCATGAAGTGCATCTTGCCGATGCTGGCGCACCAGTAGCCGCTTTCCGCCAGGTCCTGCACCCAGTTGCGGTGGCGTCCCCAGGGCTGGAAACTGTAGACGCCCGTGTTATGGGGGTACATGCCGGTGAAGACGGCGGCCCGCGAGGCCACGCAGGTGGCGCCCGGACAGTAGGCCTGCCGGAAGGAAACCCCCTCGGCGGCCAGCCGGTCGTGGGCCGGGGTGATCATGTGGGGCTGGTCCCAGCCGCGGATCGTATCGATACGCTGCTGGTCCGTCATGATGAGGATGATGTTGGGGCGGTCCGGGCCAGGCGGACCAGGTGGGCTAGGCGGTCCAGGTGGGCTAGGCAACGCGGTCCTCCATCGCGCCGTCGCCGTCCTCTTCGGACCGGGGATGCAGCCGGGTCACCTCCGCCTTGATGATGCGTTGCCCTTCGACTTCGCGCACCACGATCCGGGCGTTCCGGAACGGCACTTCCTCTCCGGGTTCGGGCACCCGGCCGAGCTCATTGAAGATGAGGCCGCCAACGGTTTCGAACCCGTCCGGCGTAATATCGAGGTCCAGGATATCGTTCAGCGTATCGATATTGAGCCGGGCGTGGACGATGTACGAGCCGTCGGGCGTCGCCTCGTACATGGGGTCCTCGTCGTCGTACTCGTCCTGTATCTCGCCGACGATCTCTTCGAGCAGGTCCTCCAGGGTCACCAGGCCCGCGGTGGTCCCGTGTTCGTCCACGACGATGGCCAGGTGGATCTTGTCCTGCTGGAACTCTTTCAGCAACTCGGCGGCTTTCTTGGTCTCCGGGACGACATAGGGCGGGCGAAGCAGGGCGTCCAGGTCCTTCTCCTCATCCGGGTCTTCGCTCAGCTGGAGCAGGTCCTTGGCGTAGACCACGCCCACGATATCGTCGACGGAATCGCCGTAGATCGGAATCCGGGAGTGTCCCATCTCGCGGATGAGCTCCAGCAGGTCGGGTATGGGCCTTGATCGTTCGGCGCACACCATGTCCACTCTCGGGACCATCACCTCGCGCACGTTGGTGTCGTGCATTTCGATGATGCTGCTGATCATCTCCTTGTCGTCGGGTTTCAGTTCGTGGGTTTCTTCCAGTTCGAGCACCCGGTGAAGTTCGTCGTCGAGCCAGTAAGGATTGCGACCGCTGCTGAAGAGCCCCCCGCGCGCCATGCGCAGGTTGACGAGCAGCAGCGGCGTGATCAGCGGCCAGAACAGCCAGTAGCTGATGAGCACGAGTACGGCGGAGACGCGGACGGTCGGGTCGGAATAGTGCGACACGAGCAGTCTCGGCAGCCATTCGATGAGCACCAGCAGGAGCCCGATGGCGCACAGCCCGGAAAGGGTCAGCGTCAGTGTCGAGCCGAACCAGTCGGTGAGCGGCGGGGTCAGGAACAGCGCCACCACGGAGACCACGACGCCGGCCGTGGTGATGATCTTCCCGATCAGCAGGGTGGTGAAAAGGCGTTCCTGGTTGTCCAGCCACCGGGTAACGCGGCTGGACTGTCCGCCCTCGTGGGCGGCCTTGAGTTCCTGGAGCGTGTTTTTAGGCAGGCTGGAAAACGCGGATTCCGCTCCGGTCAGGAGCATGGCGTAGAGGGTGCACCCAATGAGGACAAGCCATTCGACCAATAGGGGAATGTCGTCATCCACAACGTTTTTCTCCTACTTGACCTTCCGGAATCCCGCGGTCAGCCTGGCCGGCCTGAGTGGCCTGGTCGGCCAGTACGGCCTGAGTGGCCTGGTTGGCCAGTACGGCCTGAGTGGCCTGGTCGGCCAGTACGGCTTGGTCGGCCCGGGCAGCCGCATCCGCGGAATAGACCTGTTCCTTTTCCCGCATCACTTTGCGCTGCGAAGCGGTGTGGTGGTCATATCCCAGCAGGTGCAGGCACCCATGGACCACGAGCCGGTGCAACTCGTCGTCCAGGGACACGTGATGACGGGCGGCCTGGTCCCGGGCCCGGTCGACGGATACGTACACGTCGCCCAGGGTTTCTCCTTCGGATCCGGGATCGTCGTCCATTCCGAACGACAGCACGTCCGTCGCGCGATCCAGATGGCGGTACTTGTGATTCAACTTCCGGATATAGGGGTCATCGACCAGTATCACGGTCACGGCCGCACGATCCCGGCCTTCGCCCCAGAGTACCCGGCAGACTGCGGTCCACATCGCCTCGCGCGGGATGTCCGGCGCGGGCAGGACGGTCTCGATCTCGATATTCAAGTGTCGTCGCGGGTGGAATTACGGGTTTTCATGGCGTTCATAGGCCTTGATGATGTCCTGGACGAGCCGGTGCCTGACCACGTCCGTCTCCGTCAGGTACACGAAGGAGATCCCGCGGATGTCCGCGAGCACTTCCTGCACGTGCACCAGTCCGGAAACCTTTTCCTCGGGCAAGTCGATCTGGGTGATGTCCCCCGTGATGATCGCCTTGGAGTTCGCGCCCAGGCGGGTCAGGAACATCTTCATCTGCGCGGTCGTCGTGTTCTGGGCTTCGTCGAGTATGACGAAGGCGTTGTTCAGCGTACGGCCGCGCATGTACGCCATGGCGATGATTTCTATGGTCCCGTCTTCGATGAGCCGCCCGGCCTTGTGGTTCGGGATCATGTCGTGCAGCGCGTCGTAGAGCGGCTTCAGGTACGGGTCCACTTTTTCCCGCGGGTCGCCGGGCAGAAAGCCGAGACTCTCACCCGCTTCAACGGCCGGCCGCGCCAGCACGATCCGGTCGACTTCCCCGTGGCGGAGGGCCGAGATGGCCATGGCGACGGCCAGGTAGGTCTTCCCCGTGCCCGCGGGGCCGATGGAGAAGACGATATCGCACTTGCGGACCTGGTCCACGTAATTCTGCTGATTGGGACTCCGTGCCTGGATCCGTTCCCGCCGGGAGAGCACGTCGATGGACTCGCCGTACCCCGATCCCTGGCCTTCGTCGCTTTTCGTCCCGGTGCGTGTCGCCCGGATGATGTCGTCCACTTCCTTCGTGCGGCCCTGCTGGACGGACTTGATCATCTCGCGCAGCACACGGGTGATCTGCCTTACCTCTTCCGCCTTGCCCGTGATCACGACCTCTTCGCCCCGGGCGGTGATTTTGGCGTCGAATTCGCTTTCGATGGCGCGCAGCCTGGAGTCAAACTGGCCGTAGAGCGCGAGGGGATCGATGCCCTTGGCCGACAGGCGTTGCGTAACCGTGTTTTTCAATGATGGCATATATTGGAAGGTCGATGCTTGTACGGTGCGATTCGCCGGCCTGTTCCGATTGTCCGGTCAGGCCGCGCTTTCGCCACGTTTTCCGTAAGTAAAATCTAACGTTAAAGCCGGTTCGTGTCAAGCGTATTCCGAATGCGATTCGATGCCGAGGCGGTCGAGCAATGCGTCGAAGTCCTCCATGATCCGGTGTATGCCGCGCCGGACTTCCGCGGCGGAAGTTCTGATGCGATCCGCCGTCTGCCCGTCGATGAGCCCGTCGTCGCTGGCCTGTTGCAGTTCATCCTCGTCCAGCACCCGACAGCCGCCGTCCGGGTAGAACCAAAGGTCCAGCAACTGGTCGTCGTATTCCACGCGGTCCAGTCCGATCCGCACGCCGTCGCACAGGTGCACGTAATGCCCGACGAGGCGGCCGCCGGGTCCAATCATCTTCCAGAGGATGTACGGAAGCCCCTCCTCGTAGTACGCCAATGTCAGCGTGCCTGCGGGGATCCGGATGTCACCCTGGCTGTACGGCCGGTCGGACCGGTAGGAGATGACCATGCGGCTGCCGCCGCGGTGCAGCAGGCCGCACTGGAAGGACTGGTCGGGCTTGCCCGGGTTATGCTTGATTTCCGTAATGGTGGCGGCCATGGAAGGGCTACGCGATCCGTTCGAGGACGTCGCGGATCTCCGTGACGAGTGGGCCGTTTCCGTTCTGCCGGTACCAGGACCGGATGCGCGGGTAGATGTCCTCCATGGGGATCCTGCCCTTGTTGTCCCGCATGATCGCCTGGCACGCCTCGGGACGCGGTCCCCACCTGGCCAGTTCGTTCCGGTCGGCGTCCATGAAGACCAGGTAGGGAATGGCCTTCGAGCCGTCGGTGAGATAGCGGTCCATGATGTCCAGGTTCTCGTCCCGGCGGAAGATGCGGTACGCGATGGCCGGGCTGCCCTCCAGCATGCGGATGATGGGCGGGAGGCTCTGTACCACGTCGCCGCACCAGTCCTCCGCGAGGATCAGCACCTTCACGGGTGTTTCGATGGCGGCGAAGAAACCGGCGTCCTCCCCTTCTAAAGTGAATTTGTCGTAATTATCATGGAATCGTTCGAGATTCTTCTCGCTGTTCCTCATGTAGTCGTCCCACAGGAATCCCGAGGCGAATCGTTCTTCGGAAACTACGGACATGGCGTCTCCAGGCTGTTTCGAGGTTGACTTGGACGGGTTGACTTGGACGGGTTGGCTGGACCGGACCGGTTGACGGGACCGGACGGTCAGGCGAACCACTCGGTCCGTTCGGCGGCGGGCACTCTTTTCTGGGCGGGGACCTGCGCGGGATAGCCGGTGTAGAGGAATCCGACGATCTCTTCTTCCCCGGCGTCGATCTTCAGCAGTTCCAGCGTATCCGGGTCCCGTATCAGCCCTCCCGTGCTCCACTGCATGCCGATGCCCTCTTCCCAGGCGGCCAGGGCGATATTGTGTATGGCGCAACAGGTTGCCGCGTAATCCTCCCGGGCGCGAAAGGCGTCCGCGTCTTTCTTGCAGACCACGCCGATGATCACGGGCTTGGACATGATCTTGGCATAGCCCTTCTCCGTAGCCTTCCGCAGGATGCCGGAATCGTCCGACTTCGTCTTTTCCCGCTGGATCCTGCAGTAGATATTCGCCAGGGTCTCCTTGGTCTTCCCGGTGACGACCAGGAAGCGCCAGGGTTCCGTCAGCTTGTGGTTCGGCGCCCAGACGGCGGTTTCGAGCACGCGGGCGATCACTTCCCGGGGGACCGGTTCCGGCTTGAATTCGTAAATCGATCGTCTGTTACGGATCGTATCGAATACGGACATGTGATTAGATGTCGACCGTTGCCTCTCGACGCAAGCTACTCACGGATGGACTCTTCCACCTGGATCGGCTCCACCTGGATCAGCTCGTCCTCACGCGATGCGCTGGTCAGCCTGGTCTGCCTGGTCTGCATGGTCTGCCCGGACAGCCCGGTCAGCACCGAGCCGCCGTGAGCGCAGCTTCCGCATCCCTTCCGGTCCCGGGAGGTGAACTGCCGGGTGAAGGTGCGCAAGACAAACGCGGCCGCGACGCCCACGATTATAGCGACGAACAGGGTTTGAATGTCCATGATAGCAAGATAATGGCGGACGGGTCAAATGCCAAGCGGTCCGACGGCTGCCAGGTGGTCCGGCGACTGTCAGGCGGTCCGACGGCGGTTATCCGTACCCCAGGAGCAATCCCCCCTGGTAGACGACCAGGGACCCCACGTAGGCCAGGGCCGTCATGTACAGGACCATGACGATGGGCCACTTCCAGCCGTTGGTCTCCCGTTTCACGATGGCTACCGTGGCCATGCACTGGCAGGCCAGCGCGAAAAACACCATGAGCGATACGGCGACCAGCGGCGTATAGACCCGTTCGCCCGTCGCGGGATCCACCTCGCTTCGCAGCGAGGACCTCAGATCGACCGAGGTCTCATCGGCCTCCTCCACGTTGTATATCGTGGCCATGGTGCTGACCAGCACTTCCCGGGCGACAAAGGAGGTGATCAGGCCGATGCCCACCTTCCAGTCGAACCCGAGCGGCTCGATGGCCGGTTCGATCAGCTGGCCGAGCTGGCCGGCGTAGCTCTGCTGTATGCGTGCCCTGGACGACAGGTCGTCATATGCGTCGGGTTGCGGATAGGACGCCAGGAACCAGAGGACGACTGATATGGCGAGGATGATCTGGCCCGCCTCCGTCACGAAGACCCTGGCCCGTTCGAACATCTGCAGGAGCACCCACTTCAGGGAGGGCCGCCGGTAGGGCGGCAGTTCCATGACGAAACTCGTGGGAACGGCATCCCTCATGAAAAACCGCTTGAACACCAGTGCGGCGCCGATGGCGACGACGATCCCGAAAATGTACATGGAGAACAGCATAAGCCCCTGCAGCGTGAACACGCCCAGAATCGTCATGGACGGGAAGAACGCGCCGATCAACAGGATGTACACGGGCAGGCGGGCGCTGCAACTCATCAGCGGCGCGATCATGATGGTGATGAGACGGTCCTTCCAGTTCTTGATCGTTCGGGTCGCCATGATGCCGGGAATCGCACAGGCAAAGGACGAAAGCAGCGGCATGACCGAATGGCCGGACAGTCCCATGCTCTTCATGAACCGGTCCATGATGAAGGCGACGCGGGCCATGTAGCCCGTATCCTCGAGCAGGGCCAGGAAGAAGAAGAGGAAGAGGATCTGCGGGAGGAAGACCAGCACGGCGCCCACGCCGGCGATGACGCCGTCCACCAGCAGGTCCCGCAGCATGCCGGCGGGCAGGAACTGGTAGACGAAGGCGCCCAGGGCGGCGATCCCGTCCTCGATGAGCGTCATGGGCGCTTCGGCCCAGGAGAATATGGACTGGAAGACCAGCGCGAACACGGCCAGGACGATGACCGGTCCGGCAATCCGGTGGGTGAATGCGCGGTCCAGCCGGACGCTCAGGCTGTCCTGGACATCCCGGTCCTCCCGAACGACCCTGGAATAGAGATCGTCGATCTGGTCATACCGCAGGATGGTCTCCAGCATCCGCCAGGGAACCTGCAACTCGTCGAGCCTGCCCCGCGTCTGCTCCACGATGCGTTTCAGGTCTTCCTTGCAGGAGGGGTCCTGGCGGCCGACCATCCACGTCTGCAGCGCCTGGTCGCTCGAAGTCACGCGCAACGCTTCAGAGGTCTGCGCCACCTCGTTCAGGTTCGTATGTTCTCCGAACCACGCCGCCGCGGGTGCGAGCGCCTCGTCGAGCAAACCGCCCAGCAGCCGCCTCCGCGGAAACCGTTCGGCAAAGGAAACCCTGGGCGATGGCGGGGCCGGCCTGGTCGTATCGGTCGAATCGGCCTCGGCATCTTCGGTCGAACCGGCCGGCCGGGCAACTCCGGCCGACGTGTCCTCAGCCTCTCCGGCCGGCCGGGCATCCCGATCCACCGGACCGATCTGGTCGAACATCATCCGCCGCAGTTCGTCTATGCCCTGTTGGCGGGAAGCGACCACCGGAACGATCGGTACCTGCAACTGTTCGGACAGGGCGTCCAGGTCGATGTGGACGCCGCTGCTGACGGCGTTGTCCATCATGTTCATGGCCACGGCGACGGGGATGCCGAGGTCGATGAGCTGGGTGACCAGGTAGAGGTTCCGGTTGAGGTTCGAGGCGTCCGCCACGACCACGATGAGGCGGATGTCCAGGTCCTCTTCCGCCTCCCCGATCAGCACCTCCCGTGCGATGGAATCGTCGAGGGATTTCGGGGTAAGGCTGTACATCCCCGGCATGTCGTGCAGGCGAAGCGTAGCGCCGTCCGGCCCCGTCACGATGCCCGTCTTCTTCTCAACGGTCACGCCGGGATAGTTGCCCGTTTTCTGACGAAGCCCGGTCAACGAATTGAAAACGGACGTCTTGCCGGTGTTCGGGTTGCCGACGAGGAGCACGTCGATGACGGATCTGCGGGTTTCGGAAGTCCCGGTGGTTTCGGTCATATGGAAAACCCGTGGTATTCCCTGTTGGCCCGGTCGACGATCTGAGGCTGGAATGCAAGCAGCATCACGTCTCGTGTTTCAGGGTGTCTCTATACCGCTGTAATCTTCTCCATGAAAGGGACAGCCCCGTCCAAACCATGATGACGGCACCGAAGGTCGCAAGGCCGGCGATCAGTTGACCCGGCCATCCGCCGGCCTCGCCCGTATGAATCCAGCGCAGCCACGTCCGGACCTGGCGGCCGAGGTTCTCGCCGGTAAACGGCACCCAGTCGATGACCCGGGCGTCCTGGGTCGATACGGTCAGCGTCGAACGCATCAGCGGTATGCGATTGTCCATTTCCGATATCGACAGCGTAGTCGTCTTCGACCCATCCTTCGGCAGATTCAGCGTGATGTACGCCCACCCGGGTACCTGGGCGCGTGCGGCGTCTATGAAGGACCCGAGTGGCGCAATATGCGAGTCCGGCTGTTCGTCCTTCGGAATCGACGGATCCGTTTCGGTCGCCGATGACCGTGGCCCCGGCTCGGTACCGGTCAGCGTGTAGACCAGGTCTCCCGCCCACCGGTATGAAATCACGACCCCGCTCAGCGTAATCAGGAACAGGGCGGGAAGGCACCAGAAGCCGACCGAACTGTGCCAGTTGAAATCACGGCTCCTGCCCTTGATCCTGAAGTTCGGAAAAGCAATGGCCTTGAACGACTTTAAAGTCCACCTGCGAGGCCACCAAATATAGAACCCCGTGACGGTCAACAGGCAGAAGGCCAGGTTGCCGGCGCCCGTTACCGCACGGGCGACCGACCTGTTCTCGCCCTCCGCGCCGAACCAGCGGTGCCAATACATGATCTCCCGGAGGAAATCGCGTACGGCCTCGTTTCCCGGTCCCCGGACTTCGGCCGTAAAGGGATCGACATACACCGTCTTTGTACGTCCGAAGCGAACGACATAAGCCCTGTCCGGATCCGACCGGAGGGTAATGGACGTCGGTTCGGTGTCCGTTTCAACGCTTCTTACCGCCATCAGCAAGGCGTCAAGTTCCAAGCTCTGGGCGCCTGGGTAGGGAGGTTGGACCGTGTTGTATTCCCTGTTCGCCCAGTCAACGATCTGAGGCTGGAAGGTGAGTAGCACGCCGGTCACGGACATCATCAGAATGACCGCGCCGGCGACGACGCCCGACGAAAGATGCAGCCAGAACAGGCATTTCCGAAACATTGAACAACCCCCGGTATACCGTTGGATTTGACAGTGGCAACCAGGGGGTGTATATTCCCTAATAAGGCCGGGATCGGAAAGTACGCGCCATGTGTACGAATCCCCCTGGTCCAAGGACTATCGGGGAGAGCCAGCCAGCCGAACCGATAGTCCTTTTTTTATTTCCTTACCAGTTCAACCTCTTTCCACCATTACCGAACGTGCTTCAGCGCATCGAATGGACAGGTGATAGTTCCGAACGCGGATTTCAATCGGATCGCCCATCGGAGCGCGCTTTATCAATACGACGGACGTCCCGGGAAGCAGACCCAGCTCCATCAGGTGTACTTCTTCTCCCGCCGTGCCCTTGATCTGCCGGATCGTCCCTTTTTCGCCCGGTTTCAATTCATCGAGGCAGATCGTCTGTGCTGCGGTACTGGTTTGGATTTCGGAATACATGGATTATCCCGTGGAATAAGGTCAAAAGCCGTTACGAGCTCATGAACTGAACGGTGATTGAAGATAGATTGAGGTCCCCTTTCCTGATAAAGGCTGCATCCCTCACGCCGACTCCGATCGGATGACCAGGCATTCGCCCACTTCCTCGCATACTGCGCAGGTTTCGAAGTCGCAGATCGCCAGCACGTTGGCGTCCCAGTAGGACTTGAGGAACGCCTTGCCGTGAGGATCGTCCGAGAGGAGGAACTGCAGGAAGAGCAGCAGCCGTTCCCCCGTCTTCGTGCTGATCAGGTGTTCGATCTTGCACGCGTCGATTTCCGCCTGTTCCGCGTCGATATGCAGGACGCCCTTGAGAAAGGCGATGAGGATCTGGCGGTGCGACCATACCGACTGCGCCAGCCGGTTTCCCTCGTCCGACAGCAGTAGAAACCGGTTCCTGTCCTCTTCGAGGTATCCCTTCTCCCTGAGCGACTTGATCATGATCGACGCGCTGCCCGCCGTGATGTGCATTTCCCGGGCCACGTCCGAAACCCGGGCATATCCCTGTTCTTCGATCAATTGCTGAACCGTCATCAGGTAGTGTGCGCCGCTGTGCGTGATTTCGTTGTGCTCGAATTCTCTCCAGACATCCATAAGATCGTCCGATTCGTTATGGCAACCATCGTGTTGCCGGCGCAATAAAAAGTTTGGCTTATCAAATATGGCTTCGAATAATATAACCTTTCGTGGGGCTGTCAAGAAAAAAGAAGATAAACCTTAAGATTTTGTGGCCCTGCCTGGTCTCGCCTTATCGGTCCTGCCAAATCCCCCCGGTCCCGCCCGTCCGCGTCCTGTCCCGCCCGGTCTCGTACGCACGCGCACGCCCGGGCGCGTGTACCTAAATATGTTCCATGGTTGTGTTTACCGAAGGTTGGATGTATTATGTATGATAGGAGTTTTATGCCCTTGACAAAAACACCGGAACCTCGGCATGACGAACACGATCCCTTTCACGGAACTTTCGGAGAAGCTCAAGGGCACCGACCTGCCGGATACGCTCATCCGGGATCATCTCGACCGGATGGAGCCGGCCTACTTCGAGCGTTACGAGCCCGGAGTGGTCCGGCGCCATATCGAAATGATCAACCGGCTGGGACCGGTCAACGCCGCGGAGATCGATGTAGAGTTCCTGGACGATGCCACGTGGCGGCTTACCGTCGTGGCTTTCGACAACCTGTCGGTAATCTCGATCCTTTCGGGCCTCCTGGCGTCTAATGGACTGAGCATACGGCGGGGAGACGTGTTCACCTACGCCGACGCGTCGCCGGCGGTTGATGGGCGCAAACGGTCCCTGCGGTCGAGACGGCGGCGCCGCGCAAGGCCGGGCACGCCGGCAGCGCCGCCGGACATCACCTCGGCGTCGCTGAGGACGCAGCGGAAAATCGTAGATGTCTTCCGCGTAGGCGCGTCGTCGGAGAAGCCTCCTGACTGGTCCGCCATTACGCGGGAAATCAAGGATGCCATGCACAGCCTGCGGATGAACAGCGCGGGAGCGCCGCAGCGAAGGATCAACGAGCGCGTCGTGGACTATCTCCGTCACGAGGAAGGCGCGGAGCGCTCCTCCATGTTCCCGGTGCGCGTGGCGATCGACAACGACACCGGGACCGGGGCGACCCGCCTCGATATCACGGGCCAGGACACCCCGGCGTTCCTGTATGCCCTTTCAACCGCCCTGGCGCTGCGCGACATCAACATACAAAGGATCGATATCGCGGCCGCCGGAGCCGAGGTGCAGGACACGCTCGAAGTGACCGACCGGCGAGGAGACAAGATTACCGACCCGAGGAAACTCCATGAACTGCGGTTCGTGATCACCCTCATCAAGCAGTTTACCCATCTGCTGACCCGGGCGCCGAATCCCGCCCAGGCCCTGGAACACTTCAACCAGTTGATCGACCAGGTCCTGGCCAACGTACCACCCGGCCGGGCGATGGAGGAGATGTTCGACCAACTGGAGAAGCAGGAAGTGATCAGCGCGATGGCAACACTCTTCGGCACGAGCGATTTCCTGTGGAAGGACTTTCTCAGGATGCAGTACAAGAACCTGTTCCCCGTGCTTCAGGACATCAAAGTGGTGGGTATCGTAAGGTCGCGGGAACAGATGGAAGGCGAACTGGCCGCTCGGTTGTCGAAAGTCGGAAGTTACGCCCGCCGCAAGGAGTTGCTGAACCGGTACAAGGACAAGGAGATGCTCCGGATCAGCATGCGCCAGATCCTGGAGAAGAAGCAGGACATCCATGCCTTTTCCCGCGAACTCACCACGCTGGCGGAGGTAGTCCTCGAGTCCGCGTACGACATCTGCGACCAGGAGCAGCGCCGGCAGTACGGCGAGCCCACGCTGCCCTCCGGCGAACCCTGCGTGTTCAGCATCTGCGCACTTGGAAAATGCGGCGGCCGGGAACTGGGTTGGGCCTCGGACATCGAACTGATGTTCGTCTACGCTGGACAAGGCAGTACGAGCGGCCCCCACGTCGTGTTGAATTCGGAGTACTACGAACGGCTCGTGCGCATGATCTGCAGTACCATCGAATCCCGGAGAGAAGGCCTGTTCGAGATCGACCTCCGGCTCCGGCCCTACGGCGAAAAAGGCGCTCTGGCCTCCTCCCTGGAGAAGTTCAACGCGTATTTCAACGAAAAGGGCGGCGCCCTGCCCTACGAGCGCCATGCGCTGATCAAGCTGCGCGCCATAGGGGGCGATCCGGTTCTGGGTGGGGACGTCGAGGCCGCCCGCGACGCCTTCGTGTACCACGAAGCCCCGGTCGAAGGTCGGTCGTGGACCCATCTTCGCGAGCGGCAGAACGACGAACTGGTCGAAACCGGCGCCATCAACGTCAAATACAGTTACGGCGGACTGATCGACATCGAGTACTTTGTGCAGGACCTGCAGATCCTCTACGGCGCCCGGAACGACTCCGTTCGCGGACCGAACACACTGGAGGCCATGGAAGTCCTCAACCGGTCCGGATTCCTTTCAGACGAAGAGCGGGGCATGCTGGACCGGGCATACCGGTTCCTCGTCCGGCTGATCAACGCCCTTCGCATGGTACGCGGCAACGCCCGGGACCTCGTCCTTCCGGACTGGTCTTCACAGGAGTTTCTGTTCCTTGCCCGCCGCCTGGGATACGAGGAGGGAGACGGCGCGGGACCCGGCGAACGACTGCGACGGGACATTGAACGAAACATGGAATGGGCGGCCAGGGCGCTGAGGACCCGTTTCGTCCACAAGCTGTTCGATTGAATTCTTCACATCTCGGTATGGCACGATGAATCTACGGCTGAACATATGGACCATGGGACTGGGCCTGACCGCCGCGTTGACGCTGGCAGCGAGCCTGGCTGTCCTCGTCCTGCTGGGAACCGGCTGGGGCAATGACCAGGTCCGCCGCGCCGTGGTGCGGACCGTCCAGGACCGGCTCAACGGACAGGTAACGATCGAACGCGTCGAAACCGGCTTGCGGACGCACCTGGCGATGCGGGGCGTATCCTTGCGCCTGGAGGACAGACATGGCGGCAGGGAGGTCGCGGGAGCGGACGAAATCAGAATAGACTTCAACGTCTGGGACGCCGCGGTGGGCGATGCGCCGTTCTACAGCGTCGGGATCGACGGATTCCGCATGGCCTATATCGAAGACGCCGCCGGCAGCGGGATGAATTCCCTGGATCTGCTGTTTGAAGGCCCGTCGCAGGACGTGGAAGCGTCGCAGGACGTGGAAGCGTCGCAGGACGTGGAAGCGGATGGGGGAACGTCCGGCCTGCCCTTCGATCTGCGCGACCTTCGGATCCGGAACGGCACGTTCCGCTATTTCGATCCCAGGGATTCCACGGCGGTGAGCGCAGGGGAAGTCGGTTTCATCGGCTCCGTGCTCCGGCCGTTCACGGTGGAAGGCGCGATCGACGCGGGGCACGTGGCTTACCGTATTGCAGGTTATGAAGACGCGGCAACGAATATGCGCGCGGACGTGTACTTCGAAGGGGACGACCTTACGGTTCACGACCTGACCATGGAATCCGCCCACGGCCCCCCGATCAGATACCACGTGACCGGCGAGATATCGACCGCGGACGAGAACCCGGCCACGCTGGATTTCGCCGCGAACGGACAAGTCGGCGCCATACTGCGGATCATCGGTTTCGAAAACACCATGCCGGGGATCTTCACCATGACCGGGTCGCTGCGCAACAGCCTGTCCGATCCGGCCATCGAGGCCAGGTTCACGTCGCCGGTGGTACGATCGGATTACGGCGCGTTCAACCTGGCCGCGGTGGATATGGACTATGCGAGGAACGTGCTCACGGTCAACCGGTTCCGGGGCAGGCATGAGGCCGGATGGATATCGGGACGGGGCCTGCTCGATTTCAGCGGTGAATCTACCGGATACCGCCTGCAGCTGGAGTCACCCGGGATCGCGCTCCCCGCGTTGCCGACGGTCCTCGTCGGTACCGGGAGCGAACTTGAGGGCGAGGTGGAGTTGGCCTTCGAAATGGAAGGCGACGGCTTCGACGATGCGCCCCGCCGGGCCGATCTGAGCGCTTCTTCCGCCCTGGTGAGCATAAACGGCCTGCCGTTGCGGGAGGCAACGGCAACGGCCGCGTACCGGCGCGGACTGTTGCGGGCCGAGCTCCGGGAAGCTTCTTTCCGGGCCGTCACCGAAGGCCGCCTCGAGACGGACGGGAACATCCAGCTGACCGGTTCGGTCGACGTGCAAGACGTCGGCAGGCTGCCGCCGCCGCTGGAATACGCAAAGCTTCGCGGTACGGCTGACCTGGATCTCTACCTGCTGGGTTCGCTTCGGCGTCCGACCGTCCGGCTGGGTGGCTGGGTCAGCGGCCTGGCCTATGGCGATGTCCTCATCGGCGAAACGAAAGTCGAAGGTTTCCTGGACGAACGACGCAACCTGACGATTAATGCCGTGCTGGACAGGCTGGAGTTCCGGGCCAGGACGAACCTGGCCGGCGACCGGGCTGTTTCCGGATACTTCAACGTGCATGACCTCAGGCTCGCGGACTACCTCCAAAGCGAATCCTGGTGGGGGCTGGATGCCATCCTTCACATGCGCGGCGAGATTACCGGCACCATACAACAGCCCTCCGTAACCGGGAAGGGCACCGTCCGGAACCTGGCGATTCACAACGAAGACCTGGGCGATACCGATCTTGAAATGACGATCGACACGGACCGCCTGGCCTTCACCCTGACCCGGTCGCCGGGTCCCTCCGTATACGCGGAGGGATCTCTCGAATTGACCGGACAGTACCCCTACGATCTGCGGATCGATCTGCTGCAGACTTCGCTGTCTCCCCTCCTCTCCATACTCTCCAAGAGACCGATAGTAGGCGGTGCCGGCCGGTTCAGCGGGAACATCCATGCCGAAGGACTGGCCGGGTATCCGGACCTTTCCACGATAACGGTCTCCCTCGATTCACTGGACGTGATGATGAACGACCGGGAACTGCGTTCCGAGGCCCCCTCCACCGTGAAACTGGAGAACCAGGTCATTACCGTGGACGATTTCAGGCTGACGGGTGACTACGGCCACGTAACCGTCAACGGTACGGCGAGTCTCGCCGCGGACGGACCGGTCGAAATTGAAACCGTACTGGAACGCGTGCAACTGGAGTTCTTCTCTCCTTTCCTGGTGTCGGTCGGCACGTTCAGCGGCGCCATGGACGGCGTGATCTCCCTGGGGGGCACTCCGGAGGATCCCAGGATCAACAGCCTGCTGACCGTTTCGAACGTAAATTACGAGATAGGAGGCAGGACCAACCTGCTGGGCACCGTGACCGGCATGGTGGTATACAGGAACCGGTTACTCACGGTTCCTTCGCTTTCCGTGCAGACGCCGCTGGGATTGTCGGAGATCAACCTGACCTATCCCATCGACCTGCGCTGGGGACCGGCGGACCAGCCGGATGCGGATCCGCCCGATGAAAGATACACGGCGTCCCTGGTTGTGGACAACCTGGCCGTGGCGCCGCTTAGGGAGTTCTTCGAGCTGGTTCCCGCCGACCTCGACGGTTACATCAGGGGCAGGATCGACGTGAACGGTTCGGTCCGTGACCGCAGGGACGTGGCGGGGGTCGTGGAGTTGGATTCGCTAAAACTGTTCGGTCTCCAGAACGAGTTGGTCAACACGAATCCCGTCAGGCTGCATTTCGACGGGGTCCACATCCATGTGGATTCCATGTCCGCCACGATTCGCCGCATCAACCAACCCGATGACGAGCGGGGCCGTCTTACGACGCGCGGACGCCTGGCGCACGTCAATGGCGGAACGGGTGCGGGCGTGTCCGACTTCACCATCCTGGGCGAGCAGATCAGGATGGACGCCTTGATGGCGCTGGCGAATCTCGACCTCCCCCTGGGCGGAAACGTGAATGCCCGGATCGAAGTCACCGGCCCGGCATCCGCCCGGGTCATAGACACCCGCGTTTCCATGGATCAACTGAGATACAACGAGGCCATCCTGGACAACCTGGCTGCCCACATCGTCTACAGCGGTGGGAAGATCGACATCCGGGATCTGCGTGTTCGCGAAGGCGACGATACCATCACTGCCCGCGGAATCTTACCCTTCGACCCGGGCCGTGCCGTCCGGAACGGCGATGCGGCCGGGTCGGAGGACATCGCGCTGATCGTGGAGGGAGACGACGTCGACCTGTCCTTCCTGAGCGGCATATCATACGATCTGGAACGCATCGAGGGGATGGCGGACATCCGCCTGTCCATCGGTGGTACACCCGCCTCCCCCCGAACGGTCGGCCAGATCACCGTGCGGGACGCGGCGCTGCGGATCCGTGAGATCGAACCGATGTACCGGGCCGACGAACTCGCGTTCGACGTCGACGGAGGCGCCTTCACGCTGAAACCCGCGGCGTTCCGTGCCGGGGACGGCACCATCCGCGTTTCCGGCGACCTCTTGACGGATAACCTGTCCTTCGCTGAAATCGAAGCCCATGCCGATTTCAGCCAGGCGGACGTGGAGCGCCTCGGATCGGCCATGCTCACCATAGACGGATCGCTTGCCTGGACCGGCAACCGGGAATCTTCACGGATCTACAATGTTGACAACCCGCTTGTCGTGCGCGGCGTGGTCACACATCCGCTTAATCTGGGGGAACTGCTGCTCGACAACGCGATCATACGCCCGCAGGACGCGCCGGACCCGTTTCTGGAGAGCATCGCGCTGGACGTCGCCGTGGACGTGACCGATCTCGCCGTCGAGAACAACATCGCCCAGTTGGAGGTCGAAGGCGGTGTGGCCTTCGGCAATACGGCGCAGCATCCCCTGTTAACCGGAAACGCCATTGCCAGGGAAGAGGGCTTCATCAGGTACCTGGGCACCGTCTTCGAACTGGATGCCGGCCGGATCGACCTGACCAGGCGCGTGCCGCTGGAGAGTTTCACCGCGTTGATCGAGTACCCGGTGGCGCAACTCGACCCGGTGCTCAATATTCAGGCCAGGGCCCCCCGCGTGCGCGACATCTACGGCGCAGTCTACGAAGTGGAACTGCTCGCGTCCGGTCCGGTGTCGACGGTCAACCCCCAGTTGCGGGCGGTGCCGCACGACGACTCCAGTCCGGCCCACTGGGCTTCCGGGCCGCTGGCCGGTCCCGAGGTTATCTCCCTGCTGACCTTCGGCATGGCAGGACTCACTTCCCTGGGCACGCCCGACGCGATGGCCGGAATGGGTAGAAGGGCCATCCTGATGGCGACCGGCGCATCGGCGGAGCGGTTTTTGAAACTTGACGAAGTCCAGATCGAGGGCGACCTTTTCTCGGGCACCGGCGGTCAAGCCGGATCGCCCGCGCAGATTACCCTGAGCAAGCGCATCAACCGGCGCGCGCGAGTCAGCTATACCCGTCTGTTCGAATCTTCGGAGTACACGTTGCGGGTCGGTTACCAGTTGACGGATTTCCTGTTTATCGAGACCTTTTCCGAACAACTGGGCGAACATCCTCAGAATGGCATAGACCTCCGGGTTAAATTCCGATTTCGTTAACCCTGTACCCTTGCTTGAAGGAACGACAGGGCTCCAACGGTCGGGCGATCCAAATGGTAGAGGGTATGCGGTTTTCCTCGAAGTCATCCGCTTCCGCCCGGTGCGGGATCACGCCATACCGGATGCGGTATCTCGTTGCGGTCTGGACCTTCCTGTTCCTGCAGGGTTTCGGCGCTGCACCGGCCTATCCCCAACAGTCCCCCATCGTCGAGCGCATCGTAATCGAAGGCAATACGTCCATCGCCGATGATCGTATTCTCGACCTGATCGAGACCAGGACGGACGGGATCCTGCGCAGCGGCCGGTTGAACGACGCCGTCTGGCGGACCGACCGGAACGCGGTCGAGAGTTTCTACGTCAACAGCGGGTTCCTGGAAGCCCGGGTCCGGGCCATACGTGAGCGGATCGACGGGGACCGGATCGGGCTCAGGATCGTGATCGACGAGGGCCCGCGATACACCGTGCGCGCGGTCAATCTGACCGGCTTCGGATATCTGGCCGAGGACGAGGTCAGGCAGCGCCTGTCGACGCAGGAAGGCCAGGTATTCTACCGTCTGCTCACCGCGAACGACCGGCGCAATATCCAGGGTCTCGCCGACCGCAGGGCATTGCTCGACATGACGGTCGACTACCAGGTCTTGCAGCATCCGGAAGACCAGACGGTAACTGTTAACTTCCTGGTTGCCGAGGGCCATCCGATCAGGGTGGGCGACATTCGGGTCCTGGGACTGCAGAAGACACGGCCGAACGTGGTGATCCGCGAACTGGAGATCGAGCCGGGAGAGCTGTACGACAACGCGAAGATCGCCTTGAGCCAGACCCGGCTATTCCAGACGGGGTTGTTCAGAAGCGTGCGCCTGTCACCCGTACGGAGCGACACCTCCGCCAACGTGCGGGACCTGGAGGTGGAGGTTACCGAGTTGCCCGGGGGAGAAGTGAGCTTCGGCGCCGGGTTCGCCTCGGCCGAGCACTTCAGGGGCAGTTTCAGCGTCGCCTATCGAAACCTGCTGGGGCAGGGGATTACCATCGGTTCCAACGGTCAGGTCAGCTCGCTCTTCCAGCAGTTGGACACCGGGATCACGCAGCCGTGGCTGTTCCGGACCCGGACGTCGGGCATCCTGCGGGCGTTTTTCCGCCGCGAGGACCGTACCAGCCATACGGAGCGAGAGGTCGGCATGTCCGTGGCGGCAAACCGCGAACTCTCCCGCACGTACCAGAGTCAGTTGATCTATACGCTGAAGAACATCGAGGTGTCTTCGCTCAGCGAGGAACTGGCCGAATTGCTGCGAAGCGGTTCGGAACCGGACAGCCTCCGGTCCAGGCGCGAGGGCAGTCTGACCGGGGTCGTGACGTACGACACGCGGGACGATATCCTGAACCCGACGACGGGATTCTACGGCCAGTTCCAGACCGGCCTGGCCAGTCCGCTGCTCGGCAGTTCGACGCAGAACCGGAACTCGATACTGACGTTGATGGCCATCGTGCGCACCTACCTGTCCATACCCAACGCGCCCGATTTTTCCACTTCCCTGGCGTTCAGCTACGTGCAGGCGCTGGGTGAGAACCGCGTGCCCCTCGACCGGAAACTGTTTATCGGGGGCGACCGGTCGGTCCGTGGTTTCAGAATAAACCAGATCGGCCAGCCCGATGGCGGGCTGATTGCCATCAGTTCGCAGAACGAGGTTCGGGTTCCGCTTTCCTGGTTTACCCTGGCCGTGTTCGCGGACTGGGGCGGGGTAGGAAAGACGGTGGAGTCTTTCAGTTTCGGAGACCTCCTCCTGGGCTACGGAGCCGGAATCCGGGTTAACTCGCCGATCGGGCTGATACGGGGTGACGTGGGTTTTCACAATCAAAGCAAGATCGACCCTCCCAATTCGAGGAAATACGACCGGACTTTCTTCTACTTCGGTCTCGGACAGGCGTTCTGATTTTGACCCTGCGGCGCCTCTCCTCTATGTCTCCATACAACATCGCGAATTCCTTCGCGGATTCATGAAGGGTTGTGAGAAATGTTCTCCAGGTCAAAAGTGCAGACCTTCACGTACTATAACGAGTTTGACCGCGCGGACCGATGGCGCGACGACTTCGCCAAGCTCAAAGCCGGTGGATTTCAATTCGTCGTCTTCCGAGACGGATTCGATCTCAGAAACCAGTTGGCCTCGGAAGCCCAGACGGACCGGGTGAAAGAAATGATCGGCGCCGCGGCGGACGCGGGTATCCGGTCCATCCTGCACATCGGCAACCCAAAGGCGCTGTACCTGTTGCCTGACACACGGACGTGGCGGCTCGACTATGTGCGGCGCGTATCGGAAGTATTCGGGTCCTGCAAGGGATTGTACGCGCTGCAGCTGGAGGACGCGCCTACGGGAGGCAGCGAGTACCCCGAGGACCGCTGGCAACAGGTGATGGAGTCCGTCGAAGGCCGCCTGTTGACGATGGAAATGACCGAAGACGGATACCGGCATGGGCGCAGGATCTGGCAGATGGAACAGTATGCGCTGTTTACGGCAGAGGTGGCCCAGGCCGTGAAGAAGGCGAGATCGAACCTGAAGACGACAGTGGGTTTCCATCTCGACGCACTCCTGCCCTCTGAAACGCTGGTCCACTTTCAGCATACCGCCCGCGCGCTGGACTTCGTCATCATCGATCCGGGATCCCCACCGGTTCAGTCCGCGGCGGATACGGCCCGACTGATCCGCTGGGCGGTGCGCGCGGCCGGGTCTTTGGCGGAAGGGGACGTCTGGATGGTCGTCGGTTCGCAGATGATGCGGGGCAGGCACCAGGCCACGTTGCGGGAGCTGCGGGAATGGACGGGCGCGGCCAGTGCGCCGGAGGTATCGGCCGTAGGCTGGCATAACTGGGACGATACCGCCTGGTGGGATGGCCGGGCTGTGCGAGGCAGGCCCCTGTCGGAATCGAACCCGGAGCAGTGGGCGGCGATTTGCGACCTGAGTCGATCGGTGACGGAGATGGAACGCGCGAATGCGCCGTCCACGGAGTACCGATGCCTGCTTTCGTATGATTCCTTCGCGAGCCGCGTGCCCGCGCTGGACGTATGGACACCTCATGGCATCCTCGAAGAGAGCACGGGGCGGGAGGTGGGGTACGCGTCCGATCACCAGGTATCGGACGGAGACAGACTTTCCGGGTGTGAATTGCTCTGCTGCACGCCCTGTCCAACGGTCAAAGAAGCAGTCGTCGAACGGTTGATCCGCTACATGCGGGCAGGCGGATGGATCGTGGGTTCGGCCGACGACTTCAGCCTGGACGAGGGGATGCGTCACGGCGACGCGCGGGCACGCTTGTTCGGCATACGGGCGGAGTCCGTCCTCAACGATCCGGACCGGATTCTGCTGACCGCCGGCTGGCCCGACCTGCCCGAGGGCACCGCGCTCGACGCGCACCAATGGCGGGTCCGGCCGGCGGAAATCGACGACGACGTGCGCGTCATCGGACGGTGGGGCGACGGTTCGCCCGCGGTGATCCTCAAGCCGCACAGGGACGGCGGCGCCCTGTACATGGGCACCGAGCCGTACCGGTCGGCGGACAGAGACCGCGACGGCCACTGGCGAGGATTCCTGAAGGCCGTCCTGGACCGGGAAGTGCTCAGGCGCCTGTCACGGGCATAGCCTCCGCGCCCGGGGTCCGCAGGCACGCACGGGAACTACCGCCCCTACTCCAGATTGGCGTGGCGTGCGAACATGCTCCGCCCGGTTTCGTCGAGCCGCGCCATGAGCAGCAAGACGCAGGCATCGAGCATCACCCCGAGGCTCTGTTCGAAGAGCGTGCCCATCGGCTGGTGCGACCGATGTTCCTTACTGCCGGTTGCTTTCGATAATTTCGGCGTGGGCGCGGGTATGACGACGACAACGTCCGCCAGCCGGGCGGCCGGAGAATCCGGGTCGGCGGTGGCCGCCGCAACGCGCGCGCCGGCCTCGGCGGCTTTCTCCGCATAGTGGACCAGGCGGTCCGTCACCCCGGATCCAGATCCGATCAGCAACAGATCGCCCTGCTGGATGGGCGGCGAGGTCGTATCACCCACCACGTGGACCGGCCGGCCGAGTTGCGCCAGCCGCATGGCGAAACTGCCCATGACCAGCCCGGAACGCCCCGCGCCGGCAACGAAAATCCGCTGGACCCCAGTGACTTCCCGTACCAGCGCTTCGACCTCATCGCATGAGATCCGATTCAGCGTCCGCCGGAGTTCGTCCAGGATGGACCGGGCGATCATATCGAATGGGGGAGAGGTCCTCTCGTTATCCATCGGCTCGATGCACTTTCTCCATGACCTGCCGGACCGCACGGACCGCGCGGCCGGGATCGGTGTTTCCGGTGATGTAACCGCCGACGACCACGATGTCCGGGCCGTGCGGTATCAGCCGCTCGATCAAGGTGGGATCCAGACCGCCCGCGACGGCCAGCCCCGCCCGTTCGACCACTGCGCCGACCTGGCCGATGCCTTCCAGGGTCCGCGCTGAATCGCCCGGTCCGCCCGGTCCGCCCGGTCCGCCCGGTTCTCCCGGTCCGCCCGGTCCGCTTGGTCCGCCCGGCCTGCTCGGTCCGCCTGGTCCGCCCTGCCCCCGGGCGTCGAAAGCCGTGTGCATACAGATGAAATCCAGCCCGGACCGATCCAGCCTGCGGGCCAGGGAGACCGCCTCGTCCACGTCGCGGGCGGTGATCAGGTCGGCCATGACCCGGCCGCCGGACCGCTTCGCCCGTTCGCCCGCTTCCCGAAGCGTGGCCGGGTGGGCCGTACCGAGCACGGTTACGATGTCCGCCCCCGCATCGAAGGCAAGGCCCGCTTCCACGGCGCCGGCATCCGCGATCTTGAGGTCCGCCAGGATTTTCTTGTCGGGATAGTCCCGACTGATCCCGGCGATGATGTCGACCCCGTAACGGATCAGCAGGGGCGTTCCGAGCTCGATGATGTCCACGTCGCCGGCGGTCTCGTCCAACAGGCGGCGAACCGTATCCGCGTGCGGCGTGTCCAGGGCGAGTTGGAGCAGCATGATGGCCGTGTCCACTTAAGCAGCGGTGGGCAACGGGTCCGCTACGACCCGGTCAGTCCACACCGTCGCCGATACATACCCGGAGCAGGTTCGGGTGTTCCGGGAGATCCTTCGTACCGGCGCCATAGCCGATCGTTCTCAATATCATCCTTGGCAGGACCCCGTGCCCGTCGGCCGTGGCCTTCAGAAAGGCGGCGCCGGTCGGGGTGACCAGTTCACCTTCGATCCCGGTGTGGTAAACCGGCATGTCGCGCATCAGTTCAAGCGCGCCGGGTGCGGGGACGGGCATGCGGCCGTGCGCGCAGTGGATGAAGCCCCGTCCCACCGGAAGCGCCGACGCGTACACCTGGTCTATGTCGAGCAGGGCCAGGCCTATGCAGGCGCCCACGACGTCGACAATCGCGTCCACCCCGCTGACTTCGTGCAGGTGTACTTCCTGTTTCGAGATGCCGTGCACCTTGCTTTCCGCCGTTGCCAGGTGATCGAACACCTCGATGGCCCGGTTTCTGACAGCCCCGTCGAGCGTGCTGCCTTCGATGATGGCGGTCAAATCGTCCAGGTGCCTCGCTTCCCCGTGGTCGTGGAAGGGTCCGGATTCGCCGGGACCTTCGATGATTTCACGGCCCTCCGCGGTCCGGACGAGGACGTCGATCTTGGTTCCCGCGATATGCTGCCGGGTCACTGTCTTCCGGGTGAGACGGAAACCGTCCAGGGGGAGTTTCTCCAGTTCGCTGTTCAACGTATCGAAATCCAGGCCGGCGTCCACCAGCGCGCCAATAATCATATCGCCGCTGATGCCGGAGAAGCAGTCGAAGTACGCTATGGCCATTCATCCGCCCCATATATAAATGACCGGACGATCACCGAGCATCGTCCGGTCATGAGAAATAACGGTAAAAGCGGGTCCGGCTAATTGCGGGGACCGCCGTCCGCTGCCGTGTCATTGGTTTCACCGGCAGCGGCGTCACTGCCGGCGTCCCCGGTGTCGCTGGTTTCGCTGACCTCGGCATCTCCGCCGGCGTTCCCGGCGTCGCTATCCGCTTCCACGGTTACGTCACCCTCGTCTTTTGCTTCGCTGTCCGCGGTCGCTTCCCCGCCGGCGTTCCCGGCCTCACTGTCCTGGCCGCTTCCCGCTTCCGTTTCCCCTTCGGTCATCCCCTCTTCGGTCATCCCCTCTTCGGCCATCTCCTCTTCGGTCAATTCGGCTTCTTTCAATTCCAGGGCGACCAACAGTTCATCCACGTCTTCCGGCCAGGCTTCGTTCAGCTCCAGCGCGATCGTCAGCTGATCGGCGACGGTCTCCATGGATGCTTCCTCGATGCCCATTTCCGCCAGGCTTTCCTTGAAACTGCTGCCTTCGTATTCGATCTCACCGCCGGAGACGAAAGTGAACTGGGCCAGCAGGGTCTCCTTCCACGCATCCTGGTCGACCCCTTCGAGTTGGTTCTTCAACGGTTCCTCTTCCACGGCCGCGGCAACGAAGTCGTCGATCACGCCCATGATCATCTCTTCGCCTCCCAGACGGTCATACAGGGGGCCGTCCATCACCCATTCCATGTTCGGATCGTCATGCTGGGCATGCAGGGGCACTGCGGTTCCGATCAGCAGCAACAGCGCGGAAAGCGCTGCGGTAGCCATTCGAGTCATTTTGGAAATCTCCTTGTCCCGGTTCGGGTCACGTTGTTTCGGTACAGACTCCATCTCTCGCCTTGTCTCGTCGTCTGCGTCAACAGGGTTATACAGGAAGATAGGGAAATCCGTTAAAAAAACAAATGATTCTCCACGGCCCGGCCGGACCCGGTGAAGCGCTTACAGCAGACAGGTGTCGATGACGTGGGCGACACCGTCGGCGTCATTGTCCGGCGCGACCAGGTCCGCCGCGCGCCGCACGGCGTCGGGCGCGTTTCCCATGGCCACGCCGAGGCCGGCGTATTCGATCATGTCCAGGTCATTGAAGTTATCGCCGATACCGATCATCCGATCCGCTCCGATTCCGTAGCGTTCGCCGAGGAAAGCGAGGGCCTTTGCCTTGGACACGCCGGCCGGTACGATTTCCATGCACCAGTAGTCGCCCACCAGGGTGCTGCGCGACAGTATGACACCGATTCGGTCGCCGTATTCCGCCAGCTCCGCCTTCAGTTCATGCATGGACGATCCCCTTCCGGCCACCGCGATCTGCGCCGGGTCCCGGTGCAACACCTGTTCCAGGCCGTCCACCTGAAAGGCCTTGTCCGCATTGGCCTCCAGGTAGCGTTCACGCCAGCCGTTCGCCGAACGGGGGTGTTCAAACCAGATATACCGGCTTTCCGGGACCGGTTCATAGACGAGGGGGTCGTGACCGCGCCGCCTGCAGAAATCGATCAGGTCGGCCGCCAGGCCCCCGGGCAGGTTGACCGCCCGGAGCAACGGACCGTCCAGGTGCTCGAGTATGAGCGCGCCGCTGTGGAACACCAGCGTCGTGGAGGGCGGCACCTGCTCCGCCGCGGTCCGGCCGGAGTTCAGGCTTCTCCCGGTACAGAGCGCCACGCGCTTCCCGGCCGAGACGGCCCTTTGAAGCGCTTGTCGCGTTGCCGGGGAGACCTCGCGGCGCGACGTCAAAAGCGTGCCGTCGATGTCGATGGCGATCAGGTCGTAGGCCATGCCCGCGGCTCTTTCCGGTCAGGGTATGAAGCGCTCGATGGCTCGGGCGACGCCCTCGTCGTCCACCGAAGCCGTGACATGATCCGCCCGGGCGCGGACTTCGGGCGGTCCATTGCCCATGGCCACGCCCAGGCCCGCGACGTCGAGCATTTCCAGGTCGTTCAGGTTGTCTCCCACGGCCATGACCTCGGAGAGACCGATCCCGAGAAGCCGGGCCAGTCTGCGCAACCCGTCGCCCTTGGACACGCCGGCGGGCATGACCGTGATGACGTGATAGCAAGGGTCCCACGGACTGATTTCGAAGACCACCTCAGCATCCGGAAGCTGCGCCCTTATGTGGGCTTCCCGTGACTTGACCCGTTCGTTGCGCTCGGCGACCGTGATGCAGGCAATGTCCTGGCGCAGAAACGCGCATACGTCTTCCACCCGGTGAACGCGGTCGGCGTTCTGCTTTGCATAATCTATAAACGCGTGGTTGTCCGGATCGAAGGAGTCATAGTAGAAGTACTGCACTTCGGGCAGGGGGCCGTACACGATGGGATGAAACCCGATGCCGCGAAAGACCCGGACGGCTTCAATCGCAAGATGGTTCGGCAGGTTTCGCATATACCTGGCACGGCGACCGGGGGCGTCGTAAATCATGGCGCCGTTGTTCAGTACGTAGGGGGCGTTCAACGGCAGATGCCGCACGGCCTCCTCGGCGGAGGGCAGGCTTCGCCCGGTACACACCGTGGCGCGGACGCCGCGGCCGGCCGCGTAGCGTACGGCGTCGACCGTGGCATCGGACATTTCCCGCCTGCCGTCGAGCAGCGTGCCGTCGATGTCCAGGGCGAGGAGACGATACATGACGGACCCAATTAAAAAACGGAGACTTCTGGAAAGCCTCCGCTTTTCGACGTAAACCTTTACACCCGATGGGCGCTAGTGGACTCGAACCACTGACCTCCACGATGTGAGCGTGGCACTCTAACCGGCTGAGCTAAGCGCCCGGCAAATGGGCCCGCCAGGACTCGAACCTGGGACCGTCCGATTATGAGTCGGATGCTCTAACCAACTGAGCTACAGGCCCATGGTAGACGCCCAGTCAGCATGCCGACAAGCGGGACCAATATAGGCGAACGGCGGGTCATCGTCAAGCAAAAGATGGGGCGGCATTTCAATCGCCGCGGGCCGACCGCAGCAGGACTTTTTCCTGTTGCTTGAGTTCCATGTAAGTGGCCATGGCGTCGTTCAATTCGCTGCTTCGCCCCCCCGTTTCCATCTGCTTGATCTGTTCCATCAGACGGGCCATACTTTCCTTGAGCCGTTTCTGCTTGATCCGGACGATATGGTCCCGGGCTCTTTGCTCCAGGTGAACGCCGGAGTCCGACGTGTTGATCAGTTCCGTGATCACCCGCACGGCCTCTTCGTCGTCGATGGTATCGATCAGGCTGGAAAGATCGTAGGAACGCTCGCCGCCCAGTCCGGCGAGACACTGTTCGACGATCCGGCGGTACAGGGGATACTTGAAGTCCTGCGGCTCCAGCTGGCCTTCGACGAGTTCGGCGATGGTCCGGTCGCTGAGCATGAGCTGGACCAGGTCCCGTTCCACCCGCTCGTCGCCGTCCCGCGCCGGCGCGGCGGGGGACGCCTGGCGATCACGCCCCACGGTGCCCGAACCGCCCGGTCCGCCCGGTCCGGTCGGACGCCGCAGTTCAGAGGCCAGCAGGCCCTGCAGCGCCGGAAACCGGCGTTCGGCTTCTTCCCGGTACATTTCCCTGTGGACCAGGTTCGCCGTCTTTCGGATCAGGCCGGCCAGCGTCCGGAATACCTCGTCCCGATCGCCCGCTGCCTGGAGATTGGCATGATAGCCCATGAAATCGGCCAGGGAATCGGCCTGCTCGACGAGTTTCATGAACCCGTCCGGCCCGTGTTCCCGCACGTAGGAGTCGGGGTCGTAATCCTCCGGCAACCGCACGATACGGGTCCAGAGCCCGCTTTCCACCAGGGGCTCGATGGCGCGCCAGGTCGCTCTCACCCCGGCCTGGTCCGAATCGTAGACGAGGTACGCCTGCTGCCCGTACCGCGCCAGGAGCCGGGCCTGTTCCCGCGTCAACGCCGTTCCGCACAGGGCGACCACCCCCTGAATCCCCTGTTCATGCAGGCCGAGCAGGTCCATGTATCCTTCCACGACCAGCGCCTGCCCCTGCCGCCGCAACGCATCCCGGGCCTGGTACAGCCCGTAGAGCACCTGGCTCTTCCGGTAGATGGGGGATTCGGGTGAATTGAGGTACTTGGGCTGGTCCTCGTCGGTAAGCGCTCTCCCGCCGAATCCGACCACGCGGCCGCTCGGCGCCTGAATGGGAAAGATGAGCCGTTTCCGGAAGGCATCGTAGGTACGCTGCTCACCCGTCTTGGCCAGTCCGGCCTTGACGAGCCAGTCCGCGCCGATGCCCTTTTCCCGGGCGGCGCTGAGCAGGTCGTTCCAGGAATCGGGCGCGTAGCCGAGTCCGAAGGACTTTATCGTCTCTTCGGACAGCCCGCGCTGTTCTGCGTACCGCCGGACGACGGAATCCCGATCGCTGTTCAGCAGCCGGTCGTGGAAGAACAGGGCGGCGAACCGGGTCACCCGCGCCAGGCTTTCCGCCTCGCTTCCGGCCTCCCGTTCCCCCTGTGTATCGGGTATGGTGATATGAAGGCGGCGGGCAACATGGTGGACCGCTTCGACGAACGTGACGTTCTCGTGCTCCATGAGGAAGGAGAACACGCTGCCGCCCTTCCCGCATCCGAAACAGTGGAACATCTGGCGTTCCTGGTTGACGCTGAAGGAAGGCGTCTTCTCGTCGTGAAACGGACAGAGTCCCAGGTAGTTTTTACCCGATCTGCGCAGCGTGACATAGTCGGACACGACGTCCACGATGTCCGCCTGCGAACGGATCGAATCTACGAGCTCTTCCGGTATCCGCGCCAAGGCGCTCTCCCCGCGTTTGCCGCCGGCCTGGGGCGGGCTTGTTCAGGGTCCTCACACCAGGTCGCACGCCTCGGGCGGCATCCAGTGCGCGTCCTGGTTCTCCCACTTGACGTTGCACCCGATGGGGTTGGTGAGCGCCGTCCGCACGGGACGTCCCGCCGTCACGTCGTCGAGGGCCGCCTCCAGGTCGTTCACCGTGATGCCGTCCGCGTCCCGGGGACTGTCGACGCCGCGGCCGGTGTATACCAGGCTGCGGTCCCGGTCGAAGACGTAGAAGTGGGGGGTCCGGAGGGCGCCGTACGCCCGCGCGGTATCCTGGGACAGGTCGCGCAGGTAGACCCACGGGAAGCGATGGACGTTCATCCGTACGACCATTTGATCGAAGTCGTCGTCGGGATGGGTAACCTCGCTGTTGGAGTTGATCCCGACGAACCGGACTCCGCGGGACGCGAATTTCTCCGCGGAAACGCGCGTCACTTCGTCGGAACCGGTGACGTAGGGACAGTGGTTGCAGGTGAAGAACACCACCAGCGTATCGGCGGTCGAAAAATCGTCCAGGCTGTAGGTCCTTCCGTCCGTCGCCGGAAGCGAGAACCCCGGCGCGGATTCGCCCAGTTGCAGCGTAAAGGCCATGTTCGTCCCTCCTGTCTCAAGAACATTAACTGAAATCGAAGACGGATCGTCCAGCCACCGCAGTCTGAACCGGCCACCGCGGCGACACCGCGGCGTGCACGTCCGGCCACCGCGGCGTCAGCGTGCGAACGCGCTTAATCCTTCATCTCCACGATGGTCACCCCGGTCCCTCCGTCGCGCTGTTCGGCGAAATGGGAGGACTTGACCAGGGGATGTTGTTGCAGAAACTCCTGGATCGCGCTGCTCAGGGCCCCAGTACCCTTACCATGAAGTATACGGATTTCATTGAGGTCATCAAGGGCGGTCTGGTCGATATAGCGGTCCACGGCGTCGATGGCCTCCCTGGCGCGGAAGCCCCTCACGTCCAGTTCCGTCAGGGCAGCGCGGGGACGGTCCGTCCGCACTTCCACGCGGCCTGCCGGTTTTCCCTTTGACGGCGCGGGGTCGGGTCTGTGGAGACGGACCTCGGACCGCCGGGCTGTGATCTCCATCCTGCCGGTCCGGATGCGCAGCCGGTCTCCCTGGTCCTGGATCACGCTCCCCGCCTGTCCCAGCGACGCCACCCACACCTCGTCGCCCGCCGAGATGGCCTCCCCGGCGGGTTCCGCAGCGAGATCCCCGGCGCGTGCCGCGGCGGCGCCCAACGTGTCCGCGGCGCCCAACGTGTCCGCGGCGCCCAACGTGTCCGCGGCGCCCAACGTGTCCTCGTCGGCCTCCCCGGCGTCTCCATCAGCGCAAGAGGTACTTGAATCGATGGAATCGAGCAGGTGCTGAAGCTGCGCGCGCTGGTCTCCGACGGTCTTGCGCGATGCCTCGACGGCCGCAGCCGCGGCCTGTTCCCTGCGCACCGCGGCCACCGCCTGGTCGATGGCCGCCTGGGCGTCTTTCATCAGCCGGTCCATCTTCTCCCGGCCGGCGGCGAGCGTGTCGCGTTCCTTTTGCCGGTAGGAAGCGATCTGGTCCTCGTAGTTCCGTTTCAGTCCATCCAGTTCGGCGCGCAGCCGGTCCGCCTGCTCCTGCGCGGCGACGAGCAGTTCGTGCTTCCGGTCCACTTCCATGATGACTTCGTCCAGGCGCTTTTCGGCGGTGCCCATGAACCGGGAAGCGCGCTCGAGCACGTCACCGGGCATGCCGAGCCGGCTGCCGATTTCCAGCGCGTAGCTGGCGCCGGGGATGCCTTGCCTGAACTGGTAGGAGGGCGTCAGGGTGTCCACGTCGAAGATCATCGAACCGTTTTCTACTCCATCGGTCCGGGTGGCGAAAGCCTTGAGCGTATCGAAGTGGGTTGTGGCCGCGGTGACGGTCCCCCGCAGGGTCAGCGATTCCAGGATGGCCATGCCCATGGCCGATCCCGCCGACGGATCCGTGCCGGCGCCCAGCTCGTCGAGGAGCACCAGGGTGCCATCGCCGGCCTCGTCCAGTATGGTCCGGATATGCACAAGGTGGGCCGAGAAGGTACTCAGGTTCGCCTCGATCGACTGCTCGTCCCCGATGTCCGCGAAGATAGTGTCGAACACGGAGATTTCGGTGTCGTCGTCCGCCGGTATGTGCAGTCCGGCCTGGGCCATCATGGTCAGGATGCCGATCGACTTCAGCGCGACCGTCTTGCCGCCCATGTTTGGACCGGTGATCACGAGCGTCTGCGCGCTCTCCCCGACCTCCAGGTTCAGCGGGACGACGGTTTCGCACTGGTCGGACAACTGAAGGATGGGGTGCCGGGCATTGCGCAGGACGATGCGTCCTTCGGTATTCAGCCTGGGCGGCGCGGCCCGGAGGTCGATGGAAAGCACGGCAGCCGCGTGAAAGAAGTCGAGTTGGCCCAGCAGGCCGTACGAAACGGTTATGGCTTCCACCTGCTGGTGTACCTGGTCGGTCAGGGACAGCAGGATGCGCTCGATCTCGCGGCCTTCCGCCACGATCAGTTCCCGCAGCCGGTTGTTGAATTCGACGACGCCGATAGGTTCTATGAATACCGTGGCGCCGCTGGCCGACTGGTCGTGGACCACGCCCTGCACCTGGCCTCGGTGGTCCATGCGTACCGGGACCACGTACCGCCCGTCCCGCATGGTGATGACCGGCTCCTGCAGCGCCCTGGCACCGGCTTCCGACTGGATGAACCGCTGCAGCCAGTTTCGCGCGCGCTCACGCATGGTCTGTTGGTCCGTGCGGATTCGCCGCAACCCTGGACTGGCGTGGTCGCGTATGTTGCCGTCGCCGTCGATGGCCTGCCCGATCGAGTTTTCGATCTCCTGGAAGTCTCCCAGTCCGGCCGTGAGCGACGCGACGTGGGGGGCCGTGGAACGGTTCCGCAACCGCTGGCCGAATGCCCGCATGCGCCGGCTTACCCGGAGGGTGTCGGCCACGTCGAGAAGGGCCTTGGGCTCTAGCCTTGCGCCGGCCACGCCCGCCTGTTCCAGGGCCGTGACGATGTCCTTTGTGCCCCGCAGGGGAACCGTTTCGGTCTGGTCCAGGAACCCGCGCATCTCGGTGACGGTCTGCAGGTTGTTCCGGATCACGACGACGTCTTTGGCCGGTTCCAGGGACATGGCCCGGCGGTGACCCGCCGCGGAGACCGTCCGCTCCGAACACATGGTCCTGACGGCGTCGAATTCCAGTACTTTCAGCGTGTGGGAAGGTATGCCGGATTTCATGTTCAGTCGTTCTCGAATCGTCACCGCCTGGTAAGCAGGTACCGTTCCAGTTTCTCCATGACAGGCGGGGAACCGGGCGCCACGCCGCCCATGACGGTATCGATGATCGCCGGTATGATGGACATGGCCTCCGGCGCCAGGGACGACCGCTCGAGCAGGGTCTTCGCCGTACCGGAGAACGGCATGAATGCATAAAGGATCAACAGCAGGCTCGCGATGACGCAGCCGCGCGCGCCGCCGAGCAGCAAGCCGGCCGCGCGGTCGAGCAGGGACTTCGAAGCGCCCCGTAGCGACCGGCCTGCCACGCCGGTCACGACGTTGACCAACGCGAGTGACAGGACCAGGCAGGCGAACAGGCTGAACCAGTGCAGCCAGCCGGTGGAAATGCCGGTCAAGCTGCTGAGTAAATCGGACACCAGGCCGAACTGGGTCAGGGAAATGACCACCGCCGCGACAACACCCGCCAGGTCGAGCAGGCTCCGTGCCAAACCCTTGCGAAAGCCTGTTGCCGCCTGGAAGAATACGAGGATCACGATGGCGATATCAATCCAGTTCATGGCATCAAAACACGGAAAGCCTCCCCGGGGATTCGGAGAGGCTTCGAAATCAGGACCGCCGCTGACCGCGATTTTTAGGGAATCATCCGGTCTGCATGGACTGCATGTCCTGCGTGGCCAGGCCGGCCAGGCATTCCCGCACAATGTTGTTGACGAGCCTGCCGTCCGCCCGGCCTTTTACCCCGGGCATGACCGCGCCCATGACCCTGCCCAGGTCTCCCGGTCCCGCGGCGCCGGTCTGTTCGATGGCTTCCCGGACCACGGATCTGATCTCTTCCTCGGACAGCTGTTCCGGAAGATAGGACGCAAGGATCTCCAGTTCTTCTTCGGCCTGCGCGACCAGGTCCTGTCGATCGCCCTTGACGGCGAATTCCAGCGCTTCTCTCCGGGACTTGATCAGGGAAGTAACCACCTCGACCGCTTCCTCGTCCACCAGTTCGCTCCCCTTGGCGATCTCCCGGTTCTTGATCTGCGCGCGTATCATGCGGACCAGTCCGAGGCGTACGGTCTCCCGGTTCCTGAGTGCCGACTTCATGTCATCCGTCAAACGCTCTTTAAGCGCCATGACCCGCTCCGGTCGATCAGTATCTTTCCTGCTGGAGCCGCTTCTGATTCTTTCGTTTCGCCGCGTTCAGCTTGCGCTTGCGTTTCGCGCTTGGTTTCTCGAAATGCTGATGCTTGCGTATTTCAGACATGATGCCGACTTTCTCGCAAGTCTTGGTAAAACGACGCAGGGCCTTTTCGAACGGTTCTCCTTCCCTGACACGAATACCTGGCATCCTCACACCCCCTCTCATGCCTCTCGAATCGGGTGAACCAAGTCTTACTCTCCGTCTCTATTCAAGCCTACCTAATATGCCACGGGCCGGATGAAAAAGCAAGGAGATTAATTCGTTCGGTCCCGATACGCGCTCTTCGTCCCGTCCATCGCCGCTCAAGCGGCCAGTTCGGGCATTTTGCGTCCTCCGAGCAGGTGCATGTGGAGGTGGAAAACGGTCTGGCCTCCGTCCCGGCCGCAGTTGACGATCAGCCGGTATCCGCCCGCGTCGACGCCGGCTTCCCGGGCGATCCGGTTCGCCGCCGCCGTGAGCCTGCTCATGACCCCGGTTCCATCGCTGTCCAGATCGGCGACCGTTTCGATATGCGCCCGCGGCACGACGAGGATATGTACCGGGGCGGCGGGGTTTATGTCCCGGAAGGCCACGACGTGCTCGTCTTCGTAGACGAATTCGGTGGGCAGCGATCCGGCGACGATCCGACAGAACAGACACTCGGACATGTTATCGTCCTCCATTGCGCCCCGTACTTGACGTGGGGCGATGACTCCGGGCAACCGCGGTCACGGAGTGGTGACTCCCGATGGCCTCGCGCACAACACGGGGCGGTGACTCCCGATGGCCTCGCGCACAACACGGGGCGGTGACTTCGGGCGGACGTGGTTAAGGGGCGTCCAGCGCCGCCATGAGCAGGGCCAGTCCCGCGATGGCCGCCGTGTCGGACCTCAGACGCGAGCGTCCCAGGGAAACCGTCACCATGCCCGCCTCACGGGCCATGGCGATCTCTTCCCCGGCGAAACCGCCCTCGGGACCGATCATCAGCAGGACGCGCCTCGCCTTCGCGTCGAGGCCGGCCGCGAGGCCCGGGCGCCTTTCCCCTTCCTCTTCCCAGGCGATGAGGGCCAGGTCGTAGGATGACGCGGTCCCCACGACGTCCCCCATGGTCGTGACCGGTTCGATTCGGGGCAACCGGGCGCGCAGCGACTGCTTCATCGCGCTCAGGGCGATGCGCCGCCAGCGGTCCAGCCGCTGGCCGGCCGGTCCGCCGGCCGGTCTGCCGCCCGCCACCGTCCGGGCGCTGCGCATGGGAAGGATGGCGGAAACACCCAGTTCCGTAGCCTTCTCGACGACCGTGTCCAGCCGCGACCCCTTGAGCAGCGACGGCGCGAGCGTGACTTCGGGCGAATCCGTCTCGCGGTCTCTCCGGCGGTTCCGGATCTCGATTTCAATCTCCGGTTTCAAGCTTACGAGCACGCCGTCATAGATCCAGCCTTCGCCGTCCACGAAATGCACGGCGTCCCCCGGTTTCTTCCGCAACGCGCGGGCGAGGTGATGCTGTTCGTCCTTGTCGGTAACGAAGGCCGAATTCCCCGTGATCCGTTCCGGGGGCACGTAGCTGAATTCCATCAATTCCGCCGATCATGTCTCGCCGTCCGGCCCGTCACCGGGATCGCCGCGCCGGCCCACCAGACGCCCTGGGTCTCCCGCTCGATCAATGAAAAACCCCCGCTGGCCAGCGCGGCTTCGAATGGCCCGGCTTCCTCGATGAGCAGTCCGGACAGGATCAGTTCGCTACTGGGGTGAAGGTGGGCTGCGAAACCGGGAAGCATGGCGGTCAGGCTGGCCGAGCTGATATTGGAGACCACGACCCGATAGCCGCCGCTCACCGCGGGATGATCCATGCGGCCGGCATGCAGGTCGACCCGGCCCGCCACCCCGTTCAGCCGGGCATTCTCCAGCGCGTTTCCGATGGTCTCGGGATCGATATCAATACCCGTCGCCTGTGAAGCGCCCAGGAGGACCGCGGCGATGGAAAGCACGCCGGAACCCGATCCCACGTCAAGCACCCGGTCTCCCGGCCTGATCCGCTTTTCCAGTTGCCGCAGGCACAGTTGCGTGGTTTCGTGGCCGCCCGTGCCGAACCCGGTGCCCGGGTTGATGCGCACCACGAGCGGTCGTTCGGACCGGGGCACCTCGGACCAGGGCGGGGCGACCATGAGCCCTTCCGAGACCCGGACGGGCCCCACCTGCGCTTTCCATTTCCCGGACCAGTCGTCTTCGGAAACCCTGCGCGTGGAGATCCGGCATGGACCTTCCGCCAGGCCCAGGTTTCGAAGATCCTCCCACAGGAGGGCGATCCGGTGGAGCTTCTCGTCCACTCCGGGCCGAACGGACCAGAAGCCCGTTACGCGATCGGATGCGCCGGTACTTCCGCCCCCGGATTGCTGGACCCCGCTGGACCCCAGTTCCCAGAACGCGTTGACGATCGCTTCTTCGGTTTCGGGCGAGACCGCTATGGAGACTTCAACCCAGTGGCGCATAGGCGAGGATCGGGCGGACGCGGGTCGGAGTTCGAGTTTCCGCAGCGGCTTCAGTCGCCGAACAACTCGTCCCGGATCCGGTTGAGGAATCCCCGGTCGTTTTCCGGCGTCTTCCCGCTGTGAAGGCGGGACAACTCCTGGTACAGTTCCTTTTCGCGGCCGGTGAGTTCCGTGGGCGTCCACACGATGACCTTTACGAGCTGGTCGCCCTGGCCGTACCCGTTGAGGTGGGGCATGCCCTTGCCCCGCAGCCGGAACACCTTGCCGAACTGGGTACCGGGGGGGATGGTGAGACGGACTTTGCCCGAGAGGGTCGGGACTTCGACCTGGTCGCCCAGAGCCGCCTGGCTGAAACTGAGCGGCATGACATAGATGACGTCGTCGTCCTGCCGTTCGAAGAACTCGTGGGGCTCCTGTTCGATGACCACGAGCACGTCGCCCGCCGGACCGCCGCGGATCCCCACGTGGCCCTGGCCCTGGAGGCGCATGTAGTTCCCGTCGCCGGCGCCGGTCGGGATATCCACTTTGAGCGTAACCGTCTTCACCTGCCTGCCCTGCCCCTGGCACGCGCTGCAGGGCCGGTCTATGGTCTTCCCCTGCCCCTGGCAGCTCGGGCAGGTCGTCACGTTCATCACGACGCCGAACAGGGAGTTCGCGCGCTGCTGCACCTGGCCCTGACCGTGGCAGGTTGGACAGGTCCGCACGCCGTCCCGGTCGGCGGCGCCGACGCCCTCGCAACTGTCGCAGGGCACGTAACGTTTGATGCGTATCGTCTTGCTGACGCCCTGGGCCAGTTCTTCCAGGGTCAGCTTGAGGTTCACCCGCAGATCCTCGCCGCGGTTGCTTGCCCTCCCACGGGTCCGCCCGCCGAAGAGGTCGCCGAATATGCCACCCCCGAACAGGTTCCCCAGGATGTCCTCGAAGTCACCGGCGTGGGAAAAGTCCGCCCATTGGAAGCCGCCCGATCCGAAGTCGCTGGCCACGCCCTGGTGGCCGAATCGGTCGTACCGCGTGCGCTTGTCCGGATCGCTGAGCACCTCGTAGGCTTCGGCGGCGGTCTTGAATTTCTCTTCCGCCGCCTTGTCGTCCGGGTTCCGGTCCGGATGATACTGCATGGCAAGCTTCCGGTACGCCTTCTTGATATCGTCCTCGGATGCCGAACGCGCCACGCCCAGGGTATCGTAGTAGTCCTGTTTATTCATCTTTAACTGGATCCCGATGTCTGGTTGCCGTCCTGGTTCTCCGTTTTCGCCTGGCCCGCCTGGTCCGCCTGGTCCACATGGTCCGCATGGTCCGGTGGTTTCTCCGGCGCGCGCGTCACGATGACCTTGGCCGCGCGCAGGACCTTTTCATTAAGCGTGTAGCCCTTTTCTACCACGTTGATCACCGTTTCGGCCGGGTGTTCATCATTTTCTACGGCCATGACGGCTTCGTGCCGCGTGGGATCGAAGGGCGTTCCCTCCGCGGCGATCTCCTTCATCCCCGCCTTCTCCAGTTTCTCCAGGAATTGCTGCCGGATCATCTCGAAACCCTGGGCGAAGGACCTGGTCTCGTCGGAGGTCTGCGGAGCCTGGAGGGCCCTTTCGATGTTGTCGAGGATGGGCAGCAGCTCGGTGATCAGCGATTCGCCCGCGTTCTTTACCAGCGCGGTGAACTCGCGGCCGGTCCGTTTCTTGTAGTTGTCGAACTCGGCGGCCAGACGGACCAGGCGGTCCTTGTAAAGCAGAACCTCCTCGGCCAGCCTGGCCTGTTCATCTTCCTCAGCATCGACCGCGGCCCCATCCGATGGCCCCCCGGAGTCCGCTTCGGCGCCGGACGCGGCGCCGGAAGTGGCCCCACCCGACTGATCCTCCGCCCCGGCCGCTGGTCCGTTACTCGGTTCGGCGCTATGGTCCGCCCCGGCCGCCGGTCCATTTCCCGCCCCGGCGTCATGGTCCGGTCCGGCCGCGGAATCGGCCCCGGCCGCGGAATCGGCCCCGGCCGCGGAATCGGCCCCGGCCCCGGGGTCGCTATCCTCCTCCGTGGACCCGGTCACTTCGGCTGCGTCACCGGGCGACGCCGCAGACTCGAAAACGGCTTCCTCTTCCTTGCCCATAGTCACCTCAAACCTCCTGTCACTTCACCGAAACTCAATTCGGACGACCTTTTTCGGTTCCGCCCGTTCCGCGAGTTCTGCCCGTTCGATCCGCTTTACCTGTTCTGCCGGTTCTGCAATGTCCGTTCGTTCTGCAATGTCTGCCAGGTAACGCCCGGACGCGACAGGCATATCAAAACGAAGCGGGCGTGATCGCTCACGTCCGCTGGTAATCCGGTTCGCTGCGAAAACCCCTGGGACTCAAGCGAATTTCGTATTCAGGTACCTCGCCGTGTAGCCGACGACGGACATCAACCGCGCGTAGGGCATGCGCGTAGGGCCGATCACCCCGATCACGCCCGTCATGTCGCCGATCCGGTAGGTCGAAGTCACCACGCTGCACGAGGTTACTTCGCGTTGCCCGTTCTCGCGCCCGATGGTGACGGCGATCCGGTTGTCGTGATGGCGCTCGCTCAGCCAGTGCGCCACCGTCCGCTTGTGTTCGAGAAACTGCAGCAGCGACGAAAGCTTCGTGTAGTCCGTCACGAACTCCGGCTGCGACACGATATAGGTCGTGCCGCCGATATGGGTTTTCTCGTTTTCCTCGAAATCGAAGAGAAATTCGCTGTACTGGATGAACAACTGCACGATCTTCCGCCTGGACTGCGGCGCGTCTTCCAGGCGTTCGTCGAGCTGGCCCCGGATCTCCCTGAGGGAACAGCCGGACAGCCGCTCGTTCAGGAACCAACTCGCGCTGTCGAGCCGGTCTTTGGGGATATCGGCATCGAGTTCGGCGACGATGCTCCTGACCAGTCCGGAAGCGAGGGTCAGCACCAGCATCACCTTGCGGCGGGCGACCGGGATCAACTCCACCCGTTCGAGCCTGCCGTCGTACAGTTTCGGCGCCAGCGCCACGCCGACTTCCCGGCATACGAGGCCCAGAATCTGCGCGGTGTGGCTCAGCAGCTCCTGCACGCTGAGCCAGTCGTTCTCCAGTTCGAGATGGATCCGCTCCCGGTCCCGCTTGTTGATGGGCCGCATGCGGAGGAGGGCGTCCACGTAATACCGGTAACCCTTGTCCGTCGGCACCCCTCCTGCGGAGGGATGGGGCCGGGAGATGTAGCCCGCATCCTCGAGGTTCACCATGGTATTGCGCACCGTCGCCGGGCTGACGTCGAGCGGACCCTGGCTGGCGATCGAACGGGAACCGACGGGCTGGCCCGTGGACACGTGGTGTTCCACCAGGTTCCGCAGTATATCCTTGTCCCGGTCTGTTTGAAGGGTGTATGCCATTTCGATCCTGCAGTCAGCATGGTCTGAAAGGAGGACGGTCAAGGGCCGGGTCCGGAAGCGGCGAAGCCCGAAAAAAACTGATTCTTTATTTACGAATCGCACCGGTCGATGTCAAGCGAAAAGCTGGGCGCAACGGACGCCTTTCCCCCGGGCACGCAATGACTTTTACTTGACTGCGGGAGGGCGCCTCGGCTATATTCCCGCAACATGTTTCCAGCCATGTAAACCTTCGCCGGGTTCCGTCCGTCGACCCGGTTGCGCGGTGTACCGTGAGGCGGGTAAGACGGAGCGGGAAGCAGGCGGGAACGCGCTGCGGCCCGATGCGGGAGTTTGCCATGCTGAGTTCGAAAGTGAAGACATGGTACGTGAACATGCTGGGCCCCTTCGTCCGTACGTCCGTGCGATTCGGGATACATCCCAACGCGCTGACCATGATCGGCTTCGGGATCACCCTGGTCTCGGCCTGTCTCTTCGGACTCGGCGCTTTCAGATGGGCGGGCCTGGTCATGTTCATCGGCGGCAGCTGCGACGTGCTGGACGGGCATCTCGCCCGGGAGACGGGCACCCGAAGCACCTTCGGGGCGCTCCTCGATTCCACGCTGGACCGCTACGCTGAGATCGCCGTATTCATCGGCATCATCGCCTTCTATCTCTTCAACGCGGCAGACAGCGCGTTGAACGCCTACTGGGTGCTGGCGTCCGTGATGGCGATCAGCGGCTCCCTGATGGTCAGTTATGTACGCGCCCGCGCGGAGGGACTCGGCCAGGAATGCACCGTGGGACTCATGCAGCGGCCTGAACGGATCGTTTGTCTCGGTCTGGGCGCGCTGCTCGGGGAAACGTACCTGCCCGTCGCACTGGTCCTGATTGCCGTGGTGTCGAACTTCACGGCCATAACCCGCCTGTTCCACATACGCAGGTCATCGAAGGATTAAAGAAGGTTCCGGGATCCGGGAGATCCCCGGTGCGCGGGAAAACGGGAAGGCGGACCGTCCTTCGTTGACGCGGTTCCCAAAGCGAAGCGCGACGGCCTTACGTCACAGGAGTTGGGTTCATGTGGGCTAAAAACAGGAAAATCACCCTGGCCTTGCTGGTGGTCATCGGTCTGCTGGGTACCGTATGGGTCATCAGGCACGACCGGGCGCAGGCGGTCGGCGATCAGCAGTACGACCTGAAACTGCTGCAGCAGGTCGTGGACCGCATCCGCGCCAAGTACGTGGACGACCTGAACGAAGGAGAAGCGATCGACGCAGCCATTCGCGGCATGCTCGGCACGCTCGATCCCTACACGGAGTTCCTGGCGAAAAAGCAGAGCGACGAGATGAAAATGATGCAGATTCAGGGGAAGTACGGTGGATTGGGCATCAGGATCCAGAAGCAGGAGAACGCCCTGGTCGTCGTCGCGCTGTTTGACGACACGCCGGCCTTCGACGTCGGCCTGCAGACCGGCGACCGCATCGTGCGGATCGAGGAATCGTCCACGGCCGACATCGACGTGTCGCAGGCGGCGGACCTCCTCCGGGGAAGTCCCGGGACTTCCGTGAAGATTTCGGTCAGCAGGGAAGGCGAGGACGCGTTCATCGACTTCACGGTGACGCGGGCCATCATCACCATACCCGTGGTTCCTTACGTGGGCATGCTGGAAGGCGATACCGGCTACATCAAGCTGAACCAGTTTACCGAAGACGCCTCTATTCAGGTGGAACAGGCGTTGAAACAGCTACAGGCGCAGGGCGCCGGCGGGTATCTGTTGGATCTGCGGGGCAACCCGGGGGGCTTGCTGGAGCAGGCCGTGGACGTTGCCGGGAAGTTCCTGCCGGAGGACCGTCTCATTGTGTACACCATGGGCAGGCCCGGTTCGGATCAGCGGTCGTATCACGCGCCGGAATCCTACACGCTGGAGGACGCGCCGCTGGTGGTGCTCGTCGACCGGTTCAGCGCCAGCGCGTCCGAGATCGTCGCCGGGGCGATCCAGGATTGGGACCGCGGCGTCGTGGCCGGCCAGCCGACCTTCGGCAAGGCTTCGGTGCAGCAGATATTCCCCATGAATCAGGGGACGGCCCTGAAGATCACGACGGCGAGGTACTACACGCCGAGCGGCAGGCTCATACAGAAGACCGGGGAGCGCACGGGAGAAAGCGTCGCGTCGGATTCCTCGCCGGGTGAAACGGACGGGTCCGACAGGACGTCGTACGAGACGAGAATCGGACGGACCGTTTACGGCGGCGGCGGCATCGCGCCGGACGTGGAGATCGAGGTCCCGGCATACCCCAACCTGATCCGCGCCCTGAACAACCAGAGCATGTTCATCAAGTTCGCCATCCACTACGTGTCGAACAACCCCGAAGCGGACCCGTCGACTTTCGACGTCACGGACGAGATGATCAACGCCTTTCGCCGGTTCGTCGAGACGCGGTCCTTCACCTACGCCTCCGTGGCGGAACAGTCGCTCGACGAACTGGAAGAGATCGTCCGGGACCGCGCGCCGGCCGACGACGTGATGGAATCGCTCGCCGACCTGCGGGGCAAACTGAACCGTCAGCGCGAGCTGGAGTACTCCAGGCACCGGGACCTGCTCGTTGCCCGCATCGGTACGGAGATCAGCGCGAAACTCTGGGGTACCGCGGGCCGTTATGCCTTCGCCGCCAGGCACGACCCCCTGATCAGGGCGTCCCTGGAGATCCTGAATGACGAACGGGAATACCGGAAGCTGCTCGGTAACGATCCCGCGGAATAGAAGCGGCGGCAAGCCGCCGGCAGAGACCCGGGCACCTAAGTACGCGGGCTTCGCGAGGGTGGCGGAACTGGTATACGTGCTGGATTTAGGATCCAGTGGGGCAACCCATGGGGGTTCGACTCCCCCCCCTCGCATCTTGCCCGGGGTTTTGTCACAGGCCCCGGATCCCGGGCGCTTTTCCGTTGACACATCACCCCCTCCACGGTTAATTACGACGGCTTGACGAACAGCGGCCGCAACGCTTAGGGTGCGCGGCCGGTCTAAGCGGCGCCGGCCGGTCAGCCCGGTCGGCCCGGTTCAGATCGGTCCGGTCCGGACAGGCAGGCAAGCGAGCGAGGCGAAGGGAGCGATTGGCTTGAACTACACGGTTTCCGAACCCAAACCCTGGAAACGCGTCCTGGAGATCGAAGTGCCCTCCGACGCGATTCAGTCCGAACTGAACGAGGCCTACGCGCGTTACAGTAGAGAGGTGCGCCTTCCCGGGTTCCGCCGGGGCAAGGTTCCCTTGAGCGTGCTCAAGGCGCAACTCGGCAATGAAATCCGCGCGGAAGTGCTGGAAAAGAAGATCCCGGAATATCTGAACAGCGCACACGAGCGCGCGGAGATCAAGCCCATCAGCCAACCCGTGATCGAAGAGATCGACTTCGACGAGGGGCAGGACCTGAAACTTCGGGCCAGCGTGGAAGTCAAGCCCGCCATCGAACTGAAACAGTATAAGGAACTGCGGGTGACCCGGCGGACCGTGAATGTGACGGACGAGGAGGTGGACCAGCGGCTCGAGAGGCTGCGGGAACGCTATGCCAGCGTGGTTCGGATCGACGGGGAAGCGGAGAAGGACCACTTCATCCGTGCCGATATTCAGCACGCCGATGCCAGCGGGGTGCCGATCATCGGTCGCAAGGAAGAGAACCAGTTCTTCCAGGTCGGTTCGGGACGGCTGGGCGAGGGGTTCGATAACCAACTGGCCGGCGTCCGGGCCGACGAGGACCGGACCGTGAAGACCACGCTGCCCTCCGACTACCCCGACGAAAACCTGGCGGGCCAGGAGGCCTGTTTCATCGTGCGCGTCCACGAAGTGCTGGAAAGGCAGTTGCCGGAAGCGGACGACGATTTCGCCGTGGACATCGGCATGGAGAGCCTGGACGCCCTGAAGCAGTCTGTCCGCGAGGAAATCGAACGGGAACCGGACCTGGAGCTGCGCAGGGACCTGGTCACGCAGGTCGTGGACGCCCACGACTTCGAAGTCCCCGAGTCCATGATGACGGCCTTTCTCGACCAGGTCGTAACCGACGCGCGCCGGTCGACGCGGGGCCGGGACGAAGTCGACGAGAACGCCCTTCGCCAGGAGTACCGCCCAGTGGCGAACAGCCAGATCATGCGCCACCTCATTCTGGACGCCATCGCGGAACAGGAAGGGCTGGAGGTGGACCAGGAGGAGCTGGACGAGCGGCTGGAGGCCGTCGCGGCAAGGGGACAGGCCTCGATCGACCAGGTCCGCAGGCTCTTCCGTGAGAACGGAAGGCTGGACCGCATCGAAGCGGATCTGAGGGAAGAGAAAGTCGTTGAATTCCTCGTGCAGCACGCCGACATACAAACGGAGTAGGCCGACATACAAACGGAGTAGAAGGAGCGCATCATGTTAGTGCCGATGGTGATTGAACAGACGGGCCGCGGGGAACGGGCCTACGACATCTACTCTCTGCTGCTGAAGAACCGCATCGTCTTCATCGGCATGCCGATCGACGACACCATCGCGAACCTGGTGATCGCCCAGTTGCTCTACCTCCAGTACGAAGACGCCGAAAAGGACATCAAGCTGTACATCAACAGTCCCGGCGGCAGCATCACCGCGGGACTCGCCATTTACGACACCATGCAGTTCATCCAGCCCGACGTGGAGACCTACTGCCTGGGCATGGCCGCGAGCATGGGCGCCTTCCTCCTCACGGCGGGCGGGACCGGCAAACGTTATGCCCTGCCCTATTCGCGCATTCTGATCCACCAGCCTTCCATCCCCCACATGGCCGGCACGGCCAAGGACATCGAGATCCAGGCCGAGGAAATGCTGCGCATGAAGCGTACCATGAACGAGATCATGGCCCACCATACCGGACAGTCGGTGGACAAGATCGAAGCGGATACGGACCGGGACTTCTGGATGTCGCCGGAACAGGCCGTGGAGTACGGTTTGGTGGACCACGTGGTCGAAACCGCCGCTTCCAAGGCCATCGCCGAGTCGCTGAACGGCAAAATCGCCTAGGATCGGACCATGAAGAAACGATCGACACCGCGGGACCTGCGCTGCTCCTTCTGCAACCGGAACGCCGACGAGGTGGAACGCCTCATCACGGGTCCGAACGTGTACATCTGCAACGAGTGCATCCTGATGTGCAACGGGATCCTCGAGGAGGAGATGAGCCGCAGCACCCTGTCGACGGTCGAGCATCTTCCGCTGCCTACGGAGATCAAGGAAGCGCTCGACGAATACGTCATCGGCCAGGAACAGGCCAAGAAGGTGCTTTCCGTGGCCGTGTACAACCACTACAAGCGGATACAGCACGGGGCCGCCCAGACCGGCCAGGACGACGTGGAGCTCGAGAAGAGCAACATCATGCTGATCGGTCCCACCGGCACCGGCAAGACGCTCCTGGCCCAGACCCTGGCGAAGATGCTCCACGTGCCGTTCTGCATCGCGGACGCCACGGTGCTCACGGAGGCCGGATACGTGGGCGAAGACGTGGAGAGCGTCCTGGTCCGCCTGCTCCAGGCCGCGGATTACGACGTGCCGAAAGCGGAAAGCGGCATCGTCTATATCGACGAGGTCGACAAGGTGGCGCGCAAGTCGGCAAACCCCTCCATCACCCGCGACGTGTCGGGAGAAGGGGTGCAGCAGTCCCTGCTCAAGATGCTGGAAGGAACCATCGCCAACGTACCTCCAAAGGGCGGCCGGAAACACCCCGAACAGAACTTTGTCCAGATCAACACGCGGAACATCCTCTTCATCTGCGGCGGCGCTTTCGACGATCTCGACCAGATCATCGAACGGCGGACCGCGGAAGGGACCATCGGATTCGGCGGCGTGTCGAGGAATTCCGCGGGCCGCAATACGAGTGAACTCCTCGCCCGGGTCGAACCGGATGACCTGCTGCAGTACGGCCTCATCCCGGAGATCATCGGCCGGCTGCCGGTGATCGCCACGCTGGGCGAACTGGACGCCGACGCCCTCATGGAAATCCTCCTCAAGCCCAAAAACGCCCTCGTGAAGCAGTACCAGCGGCTGCTCGAAATGGAAGACGTCAAGCTGACCTTCACGGACGAGTCGCTTCAGGCGGTTGTGAACGAGGCAATGGACAAGAAGACAGGCGCGCGTTCGCTGCGGTCCATCCTCGAGGAAGTGATGCTGGACGTGATGTTCAACGCGCCGACGCAGGAAGACCTGAGTGAAGTGATCGTCACCGGGGAGACCGTCACGGAGAAATCGCCGCCCGTCTACGTTCAGGGTAAGGAAAGCAAGCAAAGCGCCTGATCCCCCACCCCGCGGCATCAACAGTTTCCCATGATTACCCTGAAACGCAACGAACCCATCACATTCGACGACAAGCTGCCGCTCATCCCCCTCCGTGAAGTGGTCGTGTTCCCCTACATGGAATACCCCCTCATCATTGCGCGGGACGCTTCCATCAAGGCCCTGGAGCACGGGGTCAACAACGACCGGCTGCTCTTCCTGACCGCCCAGCGGAACCCGGATATCGAGCAGCCCGCGAAAGAGGACGTGCACCGGACCGGCATCGTAGCCCGCATCCTGCAGGTGGTGAAACTGCCTAACGGCCTGATCCGTGTGCTCGTCGAAGGGATCGTCCGCGCGCGGATCGTCCGGTTCCTGTCCACGGACCCCTACATGCGGGTGAAGATCACCCTGGTCGAGGAGACCGGAGACACCGAGGCGGAGGTGCAGGCGAGACTGCGGACCGTGTTGGACCAGTTCACGGAGTACATCAAGCTGAACCAGCAGGCGCCCGACGAGATCCTGCTGTCCCTGCAGAACATGGACGACGCCCAGCGCCTGGTGGATACGATGTCGGCCTTCATCCAGCAGAGCCCCCAGGTCAAGCAACGGCTCATCGAGGCGCCGTCGATCATCGAGCAGCTCGACGAACTGGCGGCCCTTCTGGCCACGGAACTGGAGATCCTGGAGATCAAGAACCAGCTCGACGGGGAAGTCCGGGACCGCATCACCAAGTCGCAGCGGGAGTTCTTTCTCCAGGAACAGATGCGCGTGATCAAGCAGGAACTGGGCGAGTTGGAGGACCTGCCGGAGAACCTGGGCGGCCTGGCCCAGCAGATCGCGGACGCGAAGATGCCTAAAGAGGCCCACGAAAAGGCCATGAACGAGCTGGACAAGCTCCAGCAGATGCACCCGACTTCACCCGAAGCGACGGTGATCCGGAACTACCTGGAATGGCTCGTCGAGGTCCCGTGGAGGAAACGCACGCGGGACAGCCGGGACATCGGCCGGGTGGCGTCCGTGCTCGACGCCGATCACTACGGGCTGGAAAAACCCAAGGAACACATCCTCGAGTACCTGTCGGTCATCCAGTTGACGCGGCACCTGAAGGGACCGATCCTGTGCCTGGTCGGCCCGCCCGGCGTGGGCAAGACGTCCCTCGGCCGTTCGGTCGCGCGCGCCATGGGCCGCAAGTTCGTCCGCATGTCCCTCGGCGGCGTGCACGACGAGGCCGAGATCAGGGGGCACCGCCGGACCTACATCGGTTCCATGCCCGGACGCATCATCCAGGCGATGCGCCGCGCCAAGTCCGTCAATCCCGTCATCCTGCTCGACGAGGTGGACAAGCTCGGCCGGGACGTGCGCGGCGACCCCGCGTCGGCCCTGCTCGAGGTGCTGGATCCCGAACAGAACAATGCCTTCAACGATCACTATCTTGAGGTGGACTACGACCTGTCCCGGGTACTGTTCATCACGACGGCCAACACCACCGAGACCATCCCTCCGGCACTGAACGACCGCATGGAGATCCTCGAGTTGCCCGGTTATCTCGAAACGCAGAAACTGGCCATCGCGAAGGAGTTCCTCGTGCCGAAGCAGATCAAGGCCCACGGACTGACGAAGGAACGCGTCACCTTCAGGAAGGACGCCCTGCTGGCCGTCATCCGGGCATACACCCGCGAGGCCGGCGTCCGGGGGCTGGAACGCCACATCGCCGCGGTCTGCCGCAAGTTGGCCCGCAAGGTGGTGGAAGGAAAGTCCGGCAAGCGGATGCAGGTGACGCGCAACCAGCTTTCAGGCTATCTCGGCGTTCCGCGCTACCTGGATTCCGAAGTGGTGAAACAGGACTCGGTGGGGATCGCCACGGGGCTCGCGTGGACGCAGTCGGGCGGCGACATCCTCACCATCGAGGTCAGTGTCCTGAACCGCCGCGGCGCCGGGAGACTGACGCTGACCGGCCAGTTGGGGGAAGTGATGCAGGAGTCGGCCCACGCAGCGCTCACCTACGCCCGGTCCAGGGCGGCCTCGCTGGGACTCGAGCCGGATTTCTACAAGAACGTCGAGATCCACGTGCACATGCCTGAAGGCGCCATCCCCAAGGACGGACCTTCCGCCGGCATCACGATCGCGACGGCGCTCTGTTCGGCGCTGACCGGCGTGCCGGTCCGGTGCGACATCGCCATGACGGGCGAGATCACGCTCCGGGGGAACGTCCTGCCCATCGGCGGACTGAACGAGAAGCTGATCGCCGCGCTCCGGGCCGGCATCAAGGAAGTGGCGATTCCGCTCCGCAACCGGAAGGACCTGGTGGACGTGCCGCCGGAGGTGAAAGACGGGATCGAAATCATCCCGGTATCGACCATGGACGAAGTCCTCAAACGGACCATGGGCATGACGGTCGTGGAATCCCGCGTGCCCGCCCTGCTCCCCGCCCAGTCTGTCGCCCAACCGTCCATTAAGCCGGTATAGCGGTCATCGGGCCGCCTGGTCAGCCTGGCCACCCTCACTTCGACCCGGCCCTGGCCAGCCCGGCCGCCGTGATCAACGGGCCGCTGCCTCCAGATCGGCTACCAAGTCGCCACCGCCCGCGATCTCCAGCGTTCTCCGCGTTCCTGGTCCGATTTCGATATGGACCGTTACCGCGTCGGACGGCATGATCTCCGGGAACTTGTCTCCCCATTCGACCAGGCAGACGCACGCGTCCAGGTATTCGTCTAAGCCGAGGTCCAGCACCGACTCCGGGTCGTCCAGGCGGTAGAGATCGAAGTGGGCCACGAGTACCCGTCCAAGCTGACCAAGCTGGCCAGGCTGACCAGGCTGACCGGGCTGACCGTAGTATTCGTTCACGAGGGTGAAGGTGGGACTCGTGACCGGTTCCGCGACGCCGAGGCCCGCGCAGATCCCCTGGATGAAACAGGTCTTACCCGCGCCCAGGTCGCCGGAAACGCGCACCGTGTCCCCCGGCGCCAGCCACGCCGCCAGCCGTTTCCCGACCCGCGCGGTCTGCCCGGGGCCGTCCGTGTCGAAACTGCGCCGTACGGGCCGGGCCTGCGCGTCCGCATGTATCGAAGCGTTCAACCGATTTCCTTCAATCCGCCCATGTAGGGGATCAGCACCTCCGGGATGCGGATGCTGCCGCGCCCGGTCTGGTAGTGCTCGAGCACCGCGATCAGGGTCCGCGCCATGCCCATGCCCGATCCGTTCAGGGTATGCACGAACTGGCTCTTCCCGGCCTTGTCCCGGTACCGGATCCCGCTTCTCCGCGCCTGGAAATCCTCGAAATTGCTGCAGGAAGAGACCTCCAGCCACCGTTCCACCCCGGGCGCCCAGGCTTCCAGGTCATAGCACTTGGCCGCCGCGAAACTCAAGTCGCCCGTGCTCAGCGAAACCACGCGGTACGGGATGTTCAGCAGTTGCAGCACTTCCTCCGCGTCCTTCACCAGCGTCTCCAGCTCATCGTAGGAAGTCTCGGGACGGACGAATTTGACCATCTCTACCTTGTCGAACTGGTGCACCCGGATCAGGCCGCGGGTCTCCCGCCCGTAGGAACCGGCCTCGCGGCGGAAGCAGGGGCTGTAGGCCGTGTAGTAGATCGGCAGGTCGTCCTCGGAAAGGATTTCGTCGCGGTGCATGTTGGTCACCGGGACCTCCGCCGTGGGGATGAGGAACAGGTCGTCCAGGTCGGTCCGGTACATGTCCTCTTCCATCTTCGGCAGTTGGCCCGTGCCGAACATGCTCTGGCGGTTCACGATGAAGGGCGGAATGACTTCCGTGTACCCGTGCTTCTGGATGTGGAGGTCGAGCATGAACTGGATCAGCGCGCGCTGCAGCCGCGCGCCCTCGCCCTTGAAGAGGACGAAGTGGCTGCCCGATATCTTGCCCGCCCTTTGAAAGTCGATGATGTCGAGCGCTTCTCCCAGGTCCCAGTGGGCCTTGCGTTCGAATTCCGCCTCGGGCGTGGACCCCCAGCGGCGGACCTCCACGTTGGCGTTTTCGTCGGCGCCGACCGGCACCGAGGGATGGGGTATGTTGGGCAGGCGCTCGAGCAGGGACTGCAGGCTGTCCTGGAGGCCGGCCAGGTCGGTGTCGATACCCTTGATGCGCGCGGACACCTCCCGCATCTCCTCGATCCGGGCGGAAGCGTCTTCGCCGTCGCGTTTCATCGAGGCGATTTCGTCGGACACGGTGTTCCGCCGCTGCTTGAGCGATTCGCTCGACTGCAGCAGTTCCCGCCGCCGGGCATCCAGGTCGAGGAACCCGTCGACGTCGACCCGCTCGTTCTTGTTCGCCGCCGCCTGCTTTACCACGTCGGGGTTATTCCTGACGAATCGCTGGTCTAACATGATCTCTCCGTGTCCGTGTGCCTGTCGGGTGGGCTGCTGCCCGGGTTTCCATGGTTGTCCTGCCGCGATAAACCACGGTAAAATAGGAAGAGGTCTCCGCGCCCGGCAAGCAGAAACGAAGCGGCGGCGCCGACCCGCTCCCGTCTGATCATTACGGACGAACCGCCGGACGAACCGGACGAACCGGACGAACCGCCGGCCGCGCCGCCCGACTCGTTCAACGGTTCCTGTACTCCAGCATGCCCCAGTGGCAAAGGGCGAAGTCGTATTTGACCGGGTCTTCCGGGTCGAATCTTCTCAATGCCCGCGTGACCTCCTCGGCCATCTTCCAGTCTGCCTGCTTCCGGGACGTCAGGTCCAGCCGCCTGGAAATCCGCGCCACGTGGGTGTCTATCGGCATCACCAGGCGGGCGGGAAGTATACACGGCCAGAGGCCCAGGTCCGGGGCTTCCCTCCGGACCATCCACCGGACGTAGAGGTTCATCCGCTTACAGGCACTTCCCGAAATCGGGGAGGGCAACAGGTAGCGGATCCCCGTTTTCGTCCTTAGGCGTTCCCCGGAATCGACCTCCCGCGCGAAACCGAGCAGCGTATCGGTGAAATGGGAAAGCGCGGGACCCGTGTGGGTATCCGACGGGCGGTGGCCCGCGGCGAACAGCGCGCCGAGGGAGCCGTACCGCCGCAGGGCCTTCCCCATGACCGCGACCAGCGTAGACAGGTCCCGTCCCCGCGTCCAGCGGTATACGAATCCATCGAATCGACCGCCGTCCCGCCCGGGGACGAATTCCGTGACGAAGTCACAGGGCGCGTCTCCCATCCTCCGCAACGCCTCGCCGGCCGCTGCCGTGATCGTTTCGGCCCGGCCGTAAGCCAGCGAAGCCGCGACCAGGCCGGCGATCTCCTGGTCTTCCGGACGTTCGAAGCGTCTTACCACTTCGAGCGGATCGGGCGAAATCATGGAGAGATCGAAGGAACCGTACAGTGCTTCCAGCCGGTTTCCGATGGCGGTCCAGTCGACACGCGGCATGGCGAAACGTCCGTGTTGCGGGCCAGGTTTTAAAGCCGGGGTCCGGTTAAGGGATGGCGTATGCGGCTTGACTTGAATATAATTGACTTGAATATATCCGTATGTCGCGATTCCCGTAACCCGATTCGTGCCGGTTCCGCACCGGTCCTGCACTGGGCCTGCACCGGTCCTGCCAGGGACGGCCGCGGTCCGGCGGCGAGGCGCCTGCATGAACCCCGAGCAGTTGATACAGCAGATAGACCGTGGCCGGACTGAAGCGGTGTACTTTTTCTCCGGCGACGAGGCGTACCGGAAGGAAGAAGCCGTGGATACGCTGGTCGCCCGGGTCGTCGAGCCGGGGACGGAGGCGTTCTGCATGGACGTGCTTCGCGGCGACGAAAGCGATGCCGCGGCGATATTGACCGCCGCCTCCCTCGTGCCCATGATGACCGACCGTCGGTTGGTCGTCGTCAGGGATTTCCACAAGTTGCCGCAGAAGGACCGGGAAGCCGTGGCGGACTACGCGGAGCGGCCCGTACCGAGCACGGTCCTGGTGCTCGAGGCGCCCCGGGTGAACCTGAAGACCAGGCTGTACGAACGGCTGGCGAAGTCGGCGGTCTCGGTGGTGTTCTACCCGCTGTTTCCGGAGAGGATTCCTGCCTGGCTACAGCAGCAGGCGAAGCGTTACGGAAAGCGGCTGACCCCGGAGGCCGCGCACCAGATGCAGGCCATCGTGGGGACGGACCTGGGGGAACTGGCCGGAGAGGTGGAGAAACTGGCCGTGTTCGTCGGCGGCCGGGATACGATAGCGGCCGGCGACGTGGAGAGTACGCTCGGCCCCGTCCGCGCGGGGACGGTATTCGACATCGCCGAAGCCGTCGGCGAGAAGGACCTGGTCCGGGCGCTGGTGGCCTACGAGCGCGCGATTGACGGCGGCGATGCGCCCCAGGCCATCGTGGCGCTCTTCGTCCGCCACCTGGTGATCCTCTGGAAGATCAGGTTCCTTAAAAAGGACCGCCGGACGGATGACGACATCAAGAAGAAGCTGAGGCTGGGATGGGGGTTCAACCGGTTCTACAACCGCTATGCCGCGCAGTCCAGGCTGCTGACGGGACGGGATTTGCTCAGCGGGTTCGAAGCGCTCTACGAAGCCGATACGGCCCTGAAGTCCAGCGCGTTGCCGGCCGAACTCGTCATGCGGCGGCTGTTGTATACGTTGTGTACCGGGCACGCGGCATAGCGGCAAAGACACGGAGGGCTGGCCAGGCGCCATGGGCGCCGCGATTGTGAAATCGACCGAAGGCATCGTAATCAGGGAACACCGGGGCGTGTTCGACGTGGAGACCCGGCACGGGATCTTCGCCTGCGCGTTGCGCAGCAGGATGAAGAAGGCGCTGATCTATCCGGAACGGGACAACCAGCATCATTCCGTCGAGCAGGTCGGCCGTATCGACGCCGTGAATCCCGTGGCCATCGGAGATCGCGTGCGGGTCGTGGAGGACCAGGGCGAGACCGGGGCCATAGAGGAAGTGCTTCCGCGCCGTTCCAAACTCTCCCGACTCGCCCCCGGCAAGCGGCGCGTCGAACAGATCATGATCGCCAACGCCGATCATCTCGTCGCCGTCTTCTCGGTGCGGGACCCGAGTCCGAACCTGCAGCTGCTGGACCGCCTGCTCGTGGCTGCGGAGGCCGGCAACCTCGCCCCGGTCATCTGCCTGAACAAGATCGATCTGTCGAGGGACGAGGACCCGGACTTCGCGGCGATCTACGAACGGTGCGGATTCCGCGTCATCCCGGCCAGCGCCGTGACGCGAGAGGGGGTCGACCTGCTGAAGGCCACGCTGCGGAACCGGGTATCCGCGATCGCGGGCCCATCCGGCGCGGGAAAGACCTCCCTGCTGAACGCCATGCAACCCGGCCTCGGTCTGCGGGTCCGCGAGGTGAACCGGACGACGGGCCGCGGCCGGCACACCACCACCTATCTCGCCGCGCACCGGCTCGATGCGGGGGGCCTGGTGATCGACTCTCCGGGGATCCGGGAATTCAGCCTGTGGGACGTCTCGCCGCGCGAGCTTCCGGAGTTGTTCCCCGACATGCGCGGCCATCTTGCGGGCTGCAGGTTCCACGACTGCACGCACGTCCACGAACCGGACTGTACCCTGAGGGCCGCCCTGTCGGCGGGCGTCGTGTCCCGGGAGCGGTACGACAGCTACGTCGCGTTGCGTAAAGAACTGGATGAGGGGCGGTAGGTGTAAATCAGAATCCGATGCCCCGGTCCGGGTCCGCGCTAATCCCGGAGAAGGTGATCAACTCGTCCAGGGACAGTTCCATTTCCCGGCCCGAGACGAGACGCTTCGATCGGATGACGACGTTCAGGTGGTTGGGCAGGTGCGTCTCGTCGAACCCCGTTATCGTCCCGATCTCTTCCTCACGGACGGAGACCGCGTCCCCGCGCAGCAGCAGCCCCGCTTCCGAAACTTCCGCGAAGCCGATGTAGGCGGCCCGGTCCACCTTCGAACCCGGTCCGGCGTCTTCTTCGTCGGTGCAGATGAGTTCCAGGACATCTCCCCGCCGCACCGCCCGGGAAAGCTGGGGGATCAGGCTCAGGCCCCGGTCCTTAGCGGTCAGGTCCAGCACGGCGAAAAGGCGCGCCGACAGTTCCGTCTTGCTCGAATAGTGTGCCCGGTTGACCTTGCCTTCCACGTGAGGATCCCTGGACTCCGCCATATCAGGTCCTTCCCGAATAGTGAACCACGCAGCGTTTCACGCGGGTCACTTGCGACTGAATCCGGCCAGCAGGACGCCGATTGCATCCTGTGCCCGGCGCGCCGTCGACGCCGGGCCGACGAAGTTGTTTATCATGATCGAGAAGACCAGGGGCTCGCCGTCCAGGGTATGGACGTAGCCGCTCAGGCAGCTCACACCGGTCAGGGTGCCGGTCTTCGCCCTGAGATTGCCCATGGCCGCCGTGTCTTTCATCCGGTTTGCCAGGGTCCCGTCCTCCCCGGCGACGGGCAGCGCCTCCCGGAAGTCGGCGCCGATCAAGGGATCGTGGTACGCCGCCGTAAGCAGCGCCGCGACCTGGTCGGGCGATACGTAGTTGTACCACGAGAGTCCGGAACCGTCCGCGAACCGGTAGGCGTCGGGGTCCAGGCCGATGTAGTCTGCCAGGACCTGTCGCAGGGCGGCCAGCCCGTCGGCGGACGAGCCCGGTTCGCCCGTCGTGTGGCGTCCCATGGTCTTGATGAGCAATTCCGCCGTCAGGTTGTGGCTGTACTTGAGCAGGCGGACCAGGGCTCCGGTCACCGGCGGTGAACGGTAGGTCGCCACCGTCCGGGCGCGGGTCGGCGTGACGCCCCTTCGGACCGTTCCGGTCACGCGTACGCCGCTGGCCTGCAGCTTGTCCCGGAACAGTTTCCCCGCGTACAGACCGGGCGCTTCGACGGAGCGGAAGTACTCTCGTTCGCCCGCGTCCATGGCGACCCGGCCGGTTATGGTGATCCGGTTGGACCGCGACGGCCAGTCCCGCTCGATCCTGATCGGTTCGGCGGTAGAGGTATCCCCCGCCGCCGCCGTCAGGGCCTCCACGATAAAGGTAACGGACGTCGTCGGCGGATCGACCCGGACCGTTACGGGCGCGCCGACGGCGGCCCCGGGCGAAATGCCGATCTTCACGCTGTTTCCGTTTACCGATAGCGCGTTCAGGGAGGCGGAGTAACTGTACTGTACGTCGTCCCACATCCACCCCTCACCGTAGGGCACCTCGTCCAGGTAGGCGTCGTCGACGACGATGTCGCCCGCGATGACCCGTGCGCCGTACGACCCTGATACGAGGTCGGCTACGACACCGGCGAGGCTGTCCAGGTGCGCCGATTCCAGCATGGGGTCTCCGCGACCGAGTAGGTACAGCGACGTGTGAAGCGTGTCGCTTCCGGCATAGGCGTCACCATCGGCGAAGACGCTCGTCAGGTAGCGGTAGCCGGGGCCCATGGTCCGCAGGACGCCCATGGCGGTGAACAGCTTGGTATTGGACGCGGGATGGAACAGTCCGCTGGAGTGCCGTGCGAAGAGTACCTGGCCCGTGACCGGCGACACGACCTTCACGCCCACGGTCATGGGCGCCAGTTCCGGGTGATCCAGGATCCGGCTTATGTCCTCCGCCAGGCGCCGTTCCGCTCCGGAAGGCCCCCCGCGGAATTGCAGGGGACCGCCGCAGGCGAGCACGAACAGGACCAGGACGAGTAGCAGGACGCCGGCCGCGGGAGCGGACGGCGCTTTCATGGCGGCGGCGGTGTGAAAGACGTCCGTGCTGGGAAAGACGTCCGCGCCGAGCGTCGGTTTCGCGCTCATGTCAGCGTCCGGTCGATCGCCCGGACCACGTCGTCGTAACGGGCAGGCAGTTCCAGGGGGGCATGTCCATGTCTCACGTCGACGCCGTCCAGCCGGTCTTCATGGTATCCGACCTTGAAATCGGTGAACTTCAGTCCGTTCGCCGTGGAAATGATGATGACACGGTCGGTGGACCGAATCTCGCCACGTTCGACCATCTTGAAGAGCGCGGCCAGCGCGACGCCCGTGTGCGGGCAGTTGTAGAGCCCGGTCAGGTCGCCGCGGGCGGAGGCGTTCGCGATCTCGTCCTCGGTGGCCTGTTCGACTTTGCCGTCGAATTCCTTAAGCACGCGGACGGCGCGCTCGTAGCTGACGGGGTTGCCGATCTGGATGGCGCTGGCCACCGTCGACTCGGCATGGATAGGTTCGAATTCATTGAATCCCTTCAGGTAGCTCTGGTAGAGCGGATTGGCCCGCGCCGCCTGCGCGCAGACGATGCGCGGCCGCTTGTCGATCAGCCCGAGCTCCTCCATCATCAGGAACCCCTTGCCCAGCGCGGAGACGTTGCCCAGGTTGCCGCCGGGTATGATGATCAGGTCGGGCACCTCCCAGTCGAACTGCTGGCAGATCTCGATCCCGATCGTCTTCTGGCCTTCCAGGCGAAGGGAGTTCATGGAATTCGCGAGGTAGATGCCTTCGCTTTCGGCCACCTGCTGGACGATCTCCATGCATCCGTCGAAATCCGTATCCAGCGACAGGGTCAGCGCGCCGTGGGAGATGGGCTGAATGAGTTGGGTCACGGAGACCTTGTCCCGGGGCAGGAACACGATGGCCGGGATGCCCGCCGAGGCGCAATAGGCCGCCAGCGACGCCGAGGTATCTCCCGTCGAGGCGCACGCGATCCCCCGGATGCCCTGTCCTTCCTCGATCATCTGGTTGACCATGGAGACCAGCACGGTCATGCCCAGGTCCTTGAACGAACCGGTGTGGTTGTTGCCGCACTGCTTAACCCAGAGGTCGCCCAGGCCGAGTTCCTCGCCAAGCCGCTCGGCCCAGAACAGGTTGCTGCCGCCCTCGTAAATGGAAACGACGTGCTGGTCGTCCACCGCGGGGCAGACCCATTCCTTCTTGCCCCAGACCGAACTACCGTAAGGATACTCCGTCCGCCGGTACCGCTCGTCGAACAGTCTCATCCAGCCCGCGGCGCCCCGGGCCCTCAGGCTTTCCATATCATGGGCGACGTCGAGCAGGCCCCCGCAGACCCGGCACCGGTAGATGATTTCGTTCAACGGATAGGTTTCGCTGCAGCCTTCGATGCAGTAAAACCAGGACCTGTATTCCATGGAGAACCTGCTTTTTGTACCCGGCCATGCCGATTTTTGAATAATAATGAAATAAAATGTTGACTATGATTGGGACCGGATATATACTTATTACTCGCTGAATGGAGCACTACCAAACACAGCCGAACCATTACCAGCGCAACACCTTATGCGGGGCCGTGTACAAAGTCAAGGAAGATTTGGCGGCGTCTGCGGGGGTTGTGATGAGTACGATAGCGTAATGGATTCGGGCCGTGTTGTGCAATTCGTTTCAGCCCATATCGAAGGATGAAATTTATTTCGTGTTACGTGTCATCCGGAACGGCCCCATACAGGTGGCGAATTACGACCCATGGGCTTGTTTCTCCTAGAGTCCCAAGGGGTTTCGGATATGGATTCGTGTGCGCCGGCGGGCGGTTCGAAATCTGGCACGTTGTTTGCATTTGATAGGTACACGGATCACTGACATTCAAAATCGATGTTTCGTCGCGTGTTCATGCCCTTGCACGCGGCCGTCATGTATGTCGTTTCATATCACTTTGAAGGTATTCAGATAACTTGTTTGTATACGATTGCCCCAATACCATCGCTGGAGGGAGGTGAGTGTCGAAAGAAGTGCAGTTGGAATCTGAAGTCGAGTCTGCAACATTACGATACAGTCAGCAGGCCGGGGCAAGCTGACAATAATCAGAAGGGCTCTGTTAAACGAGGAGTGAATTAGATGTCTATAACAATTTCACGAGCTTTGCGCTTCGCATTCGCTTTCGCGTTAGTGCTCAGCATCTCGACGGAAGCACAGGCGCAGATTTCGCTGGGTAAGATTTCCGGTGTCGTGGTCGACGGTGCGACGCGGGAACCGCTGCCCGCGGCCAGTGTCCGCGTCGAGGGCACGGTTCTGGGTGCAATGGCGAATGACATGGGCGAATACTTCATTCTGAACGTACCGCCCGGTTCCTACACCCTGGTGGTGAATGTCATCGGTTATGTCCCGGTGCGTGCCATAGGTACGCAGGTGGATGCCGATATCACCACGACGCTCAACTTCGAACTGGAGTCCACGATTCTCGAATCCGCCGAGGCGGTCGAGGTCGTGGCGACCCGGGACCTGGTCGAGAAGAGTCTGACCTCCACCCGGACCATCGTGCAGGCCGAAGAAATCCAGGCGCTGCCGGTGGTGAATATCGCCGAAGTGGTTTTGACCACCGCGGGCAGCTTCGCCGGAAACCTCCGCGGCGGCCGCGCCCAGGATCAGCAGACCACGATCGACGGTGCCACGGTGACAGGGCAGCGGTTAAACACAGCACAGGCGTTTACGATCAACCCCTACATGATCCAGGAACTTCAGGTCAAGACGGGTACGTTCAACGCCGAATACGTGAACGCGCTGGCCGGCATCACCACGGTGGTGACCCGCGAAGGCGGTTCCAGTTATAACGGTAACTTCGAGTACCGCACGCTAGGTCAGAAAGGCCTCAACTGGGCCAAACCGCCTGATCTCGATATCGTCGACGCCTACCGGGCCGGTACCTGGTCGGAGCAGGATCTGCGCGATATCATCCAGGGCGCGATCGACAAGACGAACGCCTTCAACAGCGATCCCGCCCGCGCGGACGATGGTCTCAGGATGCAGGATCCTTTCGACGTGCTGGACATGACCGGTGCGCCGGAAAGCTGGTCCGCCATCTACAAGCGCGACACCTATTACTGGGATTACGATCGGGTCATTCCCGAACCCGAAGCCATCCTCTGGTCTTATCTGTCGGATGGCCTGCCGGAAGCCCAGGCGAATAGCGGTGTCGCGGTGAATCGCGATGCGCCGGTGGACCGGTCCTTCCACCCGGACAAGTACAACCAGTTCGCCCGGAACAACCGGACGGAGAAGCGCCCGGTCCAGATCGACTTCGGCATGGGCGGTCCGCTGGGCAGCAAGCTGAACTGGTTCGCTTCAGGGCGTTTTAACGAGAGTTGGGGCCGTAACCCCAATGACTACTCCCGCCTGATGAACACCTTCGTGAAGATGACCTACCGGCCACGGACCAGCATGAAACTGTCCATGTCCGGACTCATGGAAGACGAGGGTTTCTTCAGCAGGAAGGGTCAGCGGAGTACGCCTTACGGATGGAAGTACAATTCGGATGGCCGCAACCAGAACTACAACGGCCGGTTTCACGTGAATTTGGCGTATACCCATACGCTCAGTCCGCGGACCTTCTACGAGATCCGTTTCAGCCACTTGCGCGAGTACAACGAACGCTACAATCCCAAGTACGGCAAGGAGCCCCTGCCGGCGCTTACTTCCGCGTTCATCAACTCCGTGGGTTACTCGGCACTCGAGGAAGGCGCCGGTACGCAGGTGCCCTACATCCTGTACGGCGACGAGGCCTACTCTGCGATCGATTTCGGCAACTACATCAGTCGCCGGCCTTTCAAGACGGACCTCAACTTCGCCATCACCAGCCAGGTGAACTCGAACCACCAGTTCAAGGGCGGTTTCGGCGTGACGATGAACGACTATGAAGAGAGCACGAGAGGCCCCGCCCGGGGTAACGCCGTGTCGCTCTTCAACGACCTCAATCTGGACCCGACCGCCAGCACGCTGCCCCTCGCCGGCCGGCAGGCGCACGTCTATCCGGTCGAGTACTTCGCGTACATGCAGGACCGGATCGAGTACGGAAGTCTCGTGGTGAACGCGGGGTTGCGGCTGGACATCTTCGACGCCAATGCCAACGCGATCAATCCGTACCGTCCGCGTTCTGGTCCCGGTCCGGAGCATGATGATCCGGAATACCGCACGTTGGAGCCGTCGATGAAGACGGGTCTTGCGCCGCGCCTGGGTATCTCCCATCCGATCACGGATCGCGCCGCGTTGCACTATTCGTACGGTATCTTCAACCAACGTCCGCGGCTGGAGGCCCTGTACACGGGCCTGGTTCAGACCTCGCCGTTCGAGCGGAACCACGGTAATCCGGACCTGCCGTTCCAGAAGTCCACGAATTACGAGATGGGTCTGCAGGCGGAGATCTATCCCGGTTACTACGTGGACGTCACGGGTTATTTCCGGGATGTAAACAACCAGCCGCTTACCTGGCTCTTCGCACCGGACGTAGCTTTCATCGGCGGTTCGCAACGCGAGGTCTCCATCCTCCTTCCGACGTTCGCCCAGGACGCGCGCGGACTCGAGGTATCGGTACGGCGCCAGATGGCCAACCGGTTCTCGGTACGTGCCAACTACACCCTGGCCTTCACGTCGGATCTGACCACGCCGCAAACCGTCCGCGAACGCGGCGGTGAGACGGTACTCGTTTTCTCCGACTTCGTGGATGGCACGCCGACGCCGGATACTTACATCCGCGAGTTCAACCAATTCGATCGACGTCATCGTCTCGTCGCGAACCTCCTGCTCGAGCTGCCCTACGGCATCAGCGCTTCTTTGCTGACCAAGGCGCAGAGCGGTAACCAGTACCGCACGTCGAGCGACCAGGCGATCGATCCGCTCGGATTGCTTGCCGCTGCGCAGCGTTCGCCCTGGACCTGGACCACCGACCTGTACGCCCAGAAGAACTTCGATCTCGGCAACGTGCGGCTCGGCGTGTTCACCCAGGTCAACAACCTCTTAGACCGGGCGAACATCTATGCCATCACCGGTGGCTCCGACAACGCGAACGGTGACCGCTGGCAACGTCGCGGCGATCCCGTGGGTCTCGTAGGCGGTCCTTTGGGTGGCATCGGTACGCAGGGTAACGGACCACGCGATATCTGGATAGGTCTCAACTTAGCATGGTAAATCCAAAGCGGGGAGGCGCGCATTTACCGCGCGTCTTCTCGCAACGTTGGCGGCGTTCGCGGAACGTTGCCGGCATAAGGAGGTTCATTTTGAAGAAATGGCGTCGATACGTAACAGCCGGAGCGTTGGTGCTTTCTTCGGCGGCAATCCTTGGGACAGCTACATATCTCACGGCTTTGCCGGACGCCCCGGCAAACTCTGCGACGGCTCAGTTGGTTCCGATACCTCACGAGCTCGGCGTGGATGAAAGGCAGCCTGCCTATATCGGTGGTCAGACTTACATGGCCGTCATGAATTCGGAACTGACCGATACCTACACCGGTTGGGGTTGGCGTGGGTCCGGTCGTTCCATGAGTCCGACGATGGGCTATCCTTCGTACACCTTCCCGGCGGGCGGGCTGGACGCGCCGCTATGGGCGTCGGCCTTCGGCATCACGGCCTATCTGCCTGACGCCGTGGCCGGTATGCCTGCAAGCCGCGCCGAAGGTGCATTCGTCGGTACGAACAACGTGTACCGGGCTCCGCCTCACCAGCGTGAGAATCCACCCGCGGGCTTCTGGTCCGATCAGGGCGGTTCGCAAAGTCCCGGTTTTGGTGGCGGCACTGTGGGCCCCGGTGGATACCGCGAGCCGTTTATCACGGAAGCCACCTTCAATACGAACGCCGGTATTCGGATCCTGCGTCAGTCGTACAGCTTCAGCTACGGCTACGGCCATACGAATGACTTCATCCTGCTGCGTCATGTGTTGAACACGCACGGCGATGTGGATGTGAATACCGATAACAGTCCGGAATTAAACGGAGCCACGGTCAAGAACTTCTTGATCATCTTCAACTACGACTTCGATATTCCATGGACGAACAATCCCCTCCTGACGGGCGGGGCGATCGGCGGTGGTACCGGTGGCGACGACAAGCAGCCGCCCGCCATGTTCAGCCGCGTGATGCCTCTCGCCGTACCGGAAGGGCTGATCAACTCGGGCCGCTACAACCAGGCGCCTTACAGCGACCGGTTCTATTCGGGCCTGGTCACCATGTTCGACGAGGACAGTCCTGGACATCCGGGTATCGATTCCTACGTGTGGAATACGACCAACGGTAACTTCAATCCGTTGCACGTGGGCGAAGCATCCCTGATGATTCTCGAAGGTTCCGGCGACGATGATCCGCTTGGTGACACGAACAACGTCGCGGCGCTGGATATCTACGACGCGCCGTCCGTCGGCCTGTTCAATACCCACGAATGGTGGATCGCCGACTTGAGAGGCGTGTTCGGCTGGTACGAGGGTTCGCTTACCAAGTACCTCGAGGGCAAGAAGGTCAACGTTCCGGGCGGAAGCAGTGCGCCGCATCCGGATCTCTTCACCAGCGGTTCGCCACTCGGCAGAACGACCGATATCAGCACCTGGACCGCCAAGACCCAGCCGGGTGGATCGGCCGAGGGCATGGGCCTGATGTGGGGTGACCCGCGTAACCTGACCCAGCCTGGCAATCCCGGAGTGGCTCAGGGTGTGCAGTCAGGTCAGTACGACAGTTTTACACTCTTCGATCTCGACGGCGTGTTCAGGGGCATCGTGCCCGATCCGTACAACGGAAGCGACACGAAGGAAGAGACCTCGGGCGCCGGTTGCATCCGGAACGCCCTGGGCTGGGGCCCCTACACCAAGGCGCCCGGCGAAGACCTGACCATCTGGCATGTTGACCTCATCGGCGCCGGCAAGGATGGCGCTTATGACGTATATCTCCGCGCTATGGACGTCTGGATGCAGCGGAAGTACAACATGGCGAATAATACGTACTACTGGGACGGCTCCAATGACCGTACCATCCCCATGTACAACGCCGATGGTTCCGTAATGCGGGACGGCGACGGCGCGGTCATGTCGCAGACCATCAACTTCGGTCGCGGCACAGCCAGCGGCGCGCTGTTCCACCCGCCTCCGCCTCCTACCCTGTCGGTCTTCCCGACCGCCAACGGTACGATCGCGCTGGCGTGGGCGAACAATGCGGAAACGGCTATCGATCCGGGTCGGGGTACCGCGGACTTCGCGAAGTACCGCGTGTACCGCGCTTCCGGTTTCATCGATCAGTTCCCGACCGCTACAGTAGCCCATGATGTCGGTTACAACAGTACGGTGATTCCGCCGAATCTCGGTCTGAGCGACGGCGCCGCACCGGTCACGGACGTAACCGATCCGACGAGTGCCGCGGTGAAGCAGGGCCATCCCTACGCCCGGTTCATCCATGAAGGACTGACCCTCGGCGCCGATTACAACATCGGCCGGGTATACGACTTCGTGGCCGACGACCTGGTGAAGCGCTTCGCGGCGCCGAACTTCTCCGGTCCGTATGTCCAGATCGCTGAATTTGGCGGCGGCGGTGGCAATCAGACCAACAGTCTGAGTCCGCCGGAATCCGTTTCCTATCCGAACCCGTATCCGGCTGGCAACAGGCTGCCTGGTTTCGAGGATGATTTCATCGAAACCAAGCCCAGTTCGGCACAGATCGTCGAAGCGAACAATGCTCTGGGCGCTACGACGGCCATCGCCACCAGCTTCTCGGATCGCTATCCGGATGCCATCGGATCCGGCGATGCGCAGATTACCAGTGTCGGCGGTATTCCCACCGATCCTCGGCTGGTCGGCAAGAGCGGTTATATGTTCGAGGATCGTTCCGTGCTGATAGGTTTCAGTTACTGGTACTACGTAGCCTCGGTGGATAGCGAAAGCGCGCAACAGCACGATTTCGACAACTACGTGGCCGATCAGGGTTCTACGCAGCGCGTGATCACCCGTACGATCAACGGACTCGAGAGTTTCTACACGATGAACGCGAACGGTACGGACGGACGCTGGCACGGCCAGTATCCGTACCGGGGTTTGACGGTGGGACCGCAGGTACCGGGACAGGACGTTATCCCGACTACCGTGATCCGTAACGAGGTGGTGGGCGGTGTGGCCGAATTCGAAGATCTGATTACGGTCGCGCCCAACCCCTTCGTCTTCCAGGCCCAGTGGGATCTGGCAACGAAGTCTCAGACCGTCAAGTTCTTCAACGCTCCGGTACCGTCCCGCATCACGATCTTCGATGCGGCCGGCCTGCTGGTGAAGCAGTTCTCCGTGCCGGGTGAACAGACCACGACGATCGGCGGTGTGACGGACTGGGATCTGAAGAATGATTCCAACGTACCGGTTGCCAGCGGTCTGTATATCATCGTGGTGGAAGCCGAGATCGGTGGCGTGGACTACGCGAAAACACTGAAACTCTACGTCCGGCGGTAATCTTCGGTTACGTCCTGCGCCATGGGCCATGACCGGCCATGGCGCGGGTCGGTCCGATTCAGGGAGGTTTTCTAATGAAAGTATTGTTTCGCTGGGGCGTGGTCACCGGACTGCTGTTGGCACTGTCAGCACCGGTTCATGCTCAGGTTTCCAAGGGTGGAACCGCCGCGACGAAGTTTCTGACGCTGGATGCTAGCGCCCGTGTCGCGGGTGTTGGATCCTCCGCCACATCCTATACGGATCTGGGCGCGTTCTCGGCACTGACGAACCAGGCTACCATGGTGTTCGTAGAGGGCAGGGGCGCGGTCGGCGTTTCCTATGCACCGTATTTCGCGGAAATGACCGTGTTCAGCGCAGGTCTCGTTTGGAATCTCGGCGATAACGGGGCGGTGGGTGTGAGTGTGCATTCGATGCTTTCGGGCGACATACCCTATACCACCTCTGGAGATCCAACGGGTCAATTCGCCAACCAGGGCCAGAACTTCAACGTGACGGACCTGGCCATCGGTCCGAGCTATGCGCGTCGTCTGACGGATTCCTTCGCGGTCGGTGGATCGCTGAAGTACGTTTCGGAAGGCACGAGCGGCGCCGGAGACGATGACCGTACCAGTACGGCGGTTGCGGTCGACGTGGGCACCATCTATACGACGGATTTCCGTAATTTCCGTATTGGCGCCTCGTTCCAGAACTTCGGTCCGGACATGCAATTTATCGAAGAGTCGAGCGCTCGCGACCAGTTGCCCACGACGTTCCGTATCGGTTTTGCCATTGAACCGTACGAACTGCCGGTGGGAAGCTTAATGACCAGCGCCGAACTCTGGAAGCTCCGCGAGTTCGATTCCGTGCTCAATCTCGGTATCGAGTGGTGGGTGAACGACTACATCGCGGGCCGGGTAGGCTGGAAAGCCGGATACAGCGGCGGCCAGGATGAAGGCGTTTCCGCTGGCGCCGGTCTCCGGTTCAGCCAGGGTGAATTGAGTCTCAACGTTGATTACGCGTATACGCAGTATGAACTGCTGGACGATCTGCATCGCGTGTCCGTCGGCGTAGGCTTCTAAACATCAAGCCGGGAAGTACCGATGGATGTAAGCATTATCGTTTGAAGCACCAGGAGAATCCCTCAGTCCGTTCGATGAGGGATTCTCTTATGTTGTGAGAGAATCGGGGAATTCAATGAAGTTGAATGGACTGGCCGGATACAGGCAACTGGTGAGGGTATTCGTGATCGGATGCATCGCGGCCGCCGGAGCGATGATCGGTCTGGAAGCCAGGGCCCAGGCCCTGCAGTTGAGCGGCATCGTCATCGATGGGAAAGATCCCATACCGGATGTCCGCGTGCGGGAACACGGGAAGCCGGATTTCGTGCTTACCGATTCCGAGGGAAGGTTTACCCTGAACATCATTGAAGAACCCGTGCAGCATTACGCGGTAACGGCAGGCAAGGAAGGCTGGTTGAACGGCGGGGTCATGATAGATCCCAAAACATCATATACGACGATCGTATTGCAAAAAGTACCCGAAGAGAAAGACGACGCCTATAATTTCATCACCCCCCACAAATCGCTGGTCGATCTTCGCGAGGATCCGGAAGAGTTGGAACGACTGCGCACGCAATCCCACACGGGCTTCGAAGAGGGGTGCAACCTCTGCCATTTCGAACCGACCTGTTACCTCTGCCATCGAGATCTCTACGATCAGTGGAATACTTCCCAGCACGCGAAAGGCGTGACCAATCCGTGGACGTTGAACCTGTACGACGGTACGGACGCGGACGGGAATGAAAACGTGGGACCTGGTTTCCGGCTGGATTTTCCCGACGAAGCCGGAGAGTGCGCCGATTGCCACGCTCCGTCGGCCGCCGTGCAAGCGCCGGGTCATACCGACCTGAAGGTCGTGTACAACCGTTCGCTGGCCTATCCGACCGTTCAGGACTACAAGACGCTCGAACGCATGGAGTACGAAAAAATGGCCGGTTCGGTCGACGCTGCGGGGATACATTGCGATTTCTGCCACAAGATTCAGCACGTGGAGGTCAATGACCATGCGGGCGTGAACGGATCGATCACTCTGAACCTGGTGGCTATGGAAGAGGAAAGGCAGGCCCGGCTCATCAAGGGGAAGTTCCCGCCGATCTTCGTCTACGGACCCTATGACGACGTCATCAACTTCACCCCCTTGCCGGGTTCAACCAACACCTCGCCCATGGTGGCGAGCTACAATCCGCAATACACGAGCAGCGACTACTGCTCCGCCTGCCACCAGCACAAGAACAAGCACGGCCTTCCATTCATGGATACGTACCGGGAATGGAAGGAGAGTCCCTATTCCGCCATGGGCATCGAGTGCCAGGACTGCCACATGGAGCCCGATTCCGATGGTTTCACCTTTGGTTCTTTCGTGAACGGCGACGCGGAGAAGTTCTGGACACCCATCGGATACCGGGATCCGACCACCGTTAAGACGCACGGGTTCCCCGGGGCCACGGAAGAACTCCTGCCGAACGCCGCCACCCTGGCCATCGACGCCGTTGTTGCAGGCGGCCTGCTGACGGTGACCGTGGACGTGCGCAACGTCAATACCGGCCATCACATCCCGTCGGGAATCACCATCAGGAACATGCTGTTGCTCGTCACCCCCGTACTGGCGAGTGGCGATACCCTGCGTTACGTGGGGGACCAGCGCGTACCGACCTACGGCGGCGAAGGCGACCTGGCCGAAGGAAACTACGCGGGCTACCCGGGCAAGGGATTCGCCCTGGTCTTCGGTGACGACGCGGGCAAAACCCACGTAATGGACTGGCAGGCGACCCGCATCGTTGAAGACACGCGGATCAAGGCGCGCGAGGCGGATCGCTCCGTGTATTCCTTCGAAGTCCCGACGGATGTCGATCGCGTGGATATCCATACCGATCTGATTTACAGAAGAGCGTTCAAGCCGCTGGCGGATCTCAAGAAGTGGACGCAGAAAGACATGGCCGTGGCTTCGGACGTCACCACGGTAAGGCCGGTCGGACAACTGGAAGTTTCCACGCCTTCGAAAGGACTGAGCCTTCGCGATCGTCTCAGATCCTACTTCGACTGACGGGTACGGAATGCGCAATATCCTTCTCGCAGCCCTTCTGCTTTACACGCCCCTGCTTACGGACACCGGTCCCTACCTCACGAACATCACCACCGCCCGTCCGGATGAAGCACTCAGGCAACTTTCGCCCGAGGACGAATCCCTTCTGCTCGAAGACGTGATGTACTTCCGACGGCAGATCGAGGAGAACACGAGCGAACCCGCCAACTACTTCAACCTGGGCCTTGCCGCCGTCGCGCTGGAGAAGCTGGACACGGCGGAAGCGGCCTTCCTGGTCGTCACCGAACTGCGTCCCGGGGACGCCGATGCCCATTTCAACCTGGGCCTGGTTTACGCCCAGCAAGAACGGTACGACGAAGCGATCGATGCGTTCCACCGCGTCGTGGAAATGGATCCCGATCGCGCCGAACCGTACTACAACCTGGGCCAGGCTTACCAGTACACGGGTCGGCTTGTCGATTCGATAAAGTCGTTCGTCGAGGCGACGGACCGCGACCCGGATAACAGCCTGTTTCACTACGGCCGGGGGACTACGGAAGAGAAACTGGGCGCCCTGGGCGAGGCCGCCATTTCCTATACCAATGCCCTGTCCATCGATCCGGATTACGTCGACGCCCGGTTCGCGTTGGGTCGCGTGCTGCTGGATCAGCGTAAGTTCCAGGAAGCGCGGGATGCCTTTCGAGGGGCTTTGCAGGTGGATGCCGGCATGGCGGAGGCCTACTGCCAGCTCGGCGTGATCGCGTTGAGCGAAGGCCGTGTCGACGACGCGGTCCGGTCCTACCAGAACGCCCTGCGCATCGATGAGGCATCGGTGGAGGCCATCGCGGGTCTTGCCCAGGCCTCGCTGAGGGCGGGTCAGACCGAACGGGCGATTTCGCTGTACCAGGATGCCTTGGTGATAGATCCCGAGTCCGCTATCCTGCGTTACCATGCGGGTACGGCCTTTGCGGCCGCTCAACGGCATGAAGAGGCCCTGGAAGCGTACTCACGGGCGGTCGATCTCAATCGGGCGTACCCCGAACCCTATCTTGCCATAGGAAACACCCTGAACGCCATGGGCAGACAGGACGATGCCAGGCGTTTTCTCGATACGTTTCAGCAGCTTAACGGGTTCAGGGAGGCGTTGTCGCAGGCGGAATCCATGGTACGGCTGAATCCTCGGGTGGCGGAGATGCATTACAACATGGCGACGGCCCTGACCCGCCTGGGCCGGTACGAGGACGCCGTGCGGGCCTTCAGGATAGCGACAGAGCTGTCGCCCCGTTTCGTTCACGCCTTCAACAACCTGGGCGTGGCCTACGTGGAGCTGGGCAGGTTCGACGAGGCCCGCGATGCATATCAGCAGGCGATCCTGCTGGATTCGAACTATGTGGAGGCCTATACGAACCTGGCCTGGCTCATCGCCCGGCACGGGGAGGACCTGGACCGTGCCCTCGAACTGGCCGGCAAGGCGGTTGAGATCGCACCTACCGCCGTCGCCTACGAAACGCTGGCCATTGTGAGGAACGCGAGAGGGGACTACAGCGAAGCCGATGAAGCGATGGGGAATGCCGTCCGCATCGAACCGGAGAACGCGCAATTGCAGCAGCGATGGGAGCAGATCAGGGAGGAAAGGAACGGATCATGAATGGACGTACCGGAAGGAGAAGCGGATGAAGGGGTTCAAGTCCGGAGCGTTGCCGCTCCTGGCCGCGGTACTGCTGATGGGTTGCTCGGAAGCGGACGATGACGGGATGTGGCGTGGGAGGACGGAAGTGGTCGCGGGCGCTTCAAGGGTCATCAGCGACGCCCCGGTCCGGCACGCACCCGATCAAACTGCTGACGTCACGCTCGAAGAAGACCTGGTGATCGAAGGAGGCGAGGGCCGGTCCTTTGCTTCGGCATTCGGGATCACCACGGACCGAAGCGGTAACATCTACATTGCCGATTCGGACCGGAAACAGATTTCCAAATTCGACGAGTCCGGTGCCTTTCAGACGGCCGTAGGGTCGTTAGGCGTAGGACCGTTACAGTTCAAGTCTCCGGTAGACATGGCGCTGGATGATGAAGGCAGACTGTTCGTGCTGGACTTCGAACTCGACCGGGTCACGGTATTCAATCCGGACCTCACCTTCGCGGACATCTGGTCGACGCAGGTAACGAAGCCTCGCCGCATACGCATCGATGCCGAGGGCAACGTGCTCATTTTCGTCATTACGCAGCACGATCTCATCTACAAATACAGTCCGGAAGGAGATCCGATCACCAAGTTCTACAATCCGATGGAGACCCTGCGGCGTTCGGGAACGCTCAAGGAATTCATCGCGTATTCCGACGCGGCCATGGAAACGACGGAGGACGGATACGTGGTCGTATCCGCGAGACACCCCTACTGGATCCGCAAATTCGACCGGGTAAACGGACTGGAACTGGAGTTCAACCGGACCACTTCCTTCGATATGAAACCCATGGCGCGCTGGACGACCACGCGGCGGCCGCCGCCCGTGGGCTTGTCCGGCGGACTGGCCGTTCTGCCCGACGGACGGATTGTCAATTCCATCCAGTACCAGGAATTCGAACAGGTCGGTCTCAACGCGATAGGCATGCCCAGACTGCAGATGACGAAACTGGATCGGTGGTTCGATTTCTTCAGGCCGGATGGAAAGTGGGAAATGACGGCGCAGTTCGACGAGGTTGGCGTTCCCATGCACGTGGACCGGCAGGGCCGGATCTACTTCGCGGATTTGGAGGAGGACAGAGTCGTCCGGTACCACTTCGTTTTTCCTGAGGAGTACAACTAGTGCGCGGTAACATGACAGGCTTCTTGCTGGCGTTAACGGCGGCGTTCACGTTGGCGGTTACGGCCCCCGGCTGCAACGGAGCGCCCGGCGACGACCAGGTGGCGGGCGGCACGTTCGTCGGATATACCTTCTCCGAGCAGGCCGTCGTCGATGAGGCACGGGACATGGACGCCGGGTACACGCTGACCTTCAAGGCCTACGATCTCGGCGGCGACGCGCGGTTCGTGACCTACGTCCAGCGCAGGTCGTCGGGCGAGTACTACGCGGGCGTCCTCCGGATCGGGATCACGGATCCACAGGGCAACGTATACACGCATTACCACAGCGCCGAAGCCGAGGCCATCGACCGTCCGATCATGTGGACCCGGCGCGTTCCAGGCGTACATCACGTCGAGGTGGAGTTTGCGGTGCGTGGTGAACAGAAGACGAGTGTCGCCTTCGAGGTTCCGCTGGTCAGGGAACCGGTATCGGGCTTTCTCGTCGCCGGGGTCAGCCTGGGCGTGCTTGCCCTCGTGGCCATGACCGTCGTACTCATGAGAAAACGCCGTTGAAATGGGCGCCGGTACTTCTCTCCTTCCTTTTACTTTCCCCTTCCTGCAGTCAGCCTGGCCAGCCCGATCATCGTCCTGATGCGGGCCGGCCGGTCGTGCAGTTCACGGACATCGCGCCTTCGGCCGGGATCACGTTCCGGCACACCAACGGCAAATCGGGCCGGTACTACTTCCTCGAAACGGTGGCGTCCGGCGGCGGGTTCATCGACTACGACGGGGACGGCGACCTCGACGTCTACCTGCTCAACGGCGCGGCCATCCCGGGTTTCGTGCCCAACCAGCCCCTTTCCAGCATCCTCTATCGCAACGACGGCGACGGATCCTTCACGGACGTGACCGGCCAGGCCGGCGTGGACAACGCGGGGGGTTACGGGATGGGCCTGGCCGTCGCGGATTACGACAACGACGGCGACGACGATCTGTTCGTCACGAACTACGGGGCGAACATCCTCTACCGGAACCAAGGGGACGGGACATTCAGGGACGTGACCGCCCGTGCGAATCTGATGGTACCCGCTAACCCCACGTTCTCCACCAGTGCGGCATTCCTGGACTACGACCGGGACGGGCACCTGGACCTCTACGTGTGTGCGTACGTCGAATTTGACTTCGAGGCCAACAGGCGCTGCTCCAGGGACGGTATCCAGTCCTACTGCGGACCCGACATCTACGAAGGCGCGGCCGACCTGCTGTACCGGAACAACGGCGACGGTTCGTTTTCGGACGTCTCCGCGGAGGCGGGCATCGCCAATCCGGACGGCAAGGGCCTCGGGGTCGTGGGAGGCGACTACGACGGCGACGGATGGACGGATATCTTCGTGGCCAACGACCTGACGCCGGATTTCCTGTACCGGAACAACGGCGATGGCACGTTTACCGACATGGCCTTGCTGGCGGGCGTGGCCTATGGCGAAGACGGCGTCGCCCGGGCGGGCATGGGGGTGGATATGGGAGACTACGACCGGAACGGGTCGCCGGATATCTACGTGACCAATTTCTCCCTGGAACCCAACTCGCTGCACCGGAACAACGGAAACGGCACCTTCACCGAAACGACTTTCGGCGCGGGCGTGGGCAATCCCACGCTCCTGTTCCTGGGCTTCGGCACGGCCTTCAAGGATTTCGACCACGATGGGTGGCTGGACCTTTTCGCGGCGAATGGCCACGTGATCGACAACATCTCCCTGTTCGATCCGACGATAACCTACGCGCAGACCAATCAGCTGTTCCGGAACGAGGGAGACGGCGTTTTCACCGACGTCAGCCCTGAAGCGGGTCCACCCTTCCAGGTGGAGCGCGTACACCGCGGCGCGGCCTTCGGAGACGTGGACAACGACGGCGACGTCGACGTGCTGGTCACCACGGTGAACGACGTCCCGCTGCTGCTGCGGAACGACGGGACCGTTCCCGCCAGCCTGCTCGTCGCCACCGAGGGCGTCCGGAGCAATCGAAACGGGATCGGCGCGCGCGTAACCGTGGTCACGGATGCCGCGCGACAGTCGCGGGAGATTCGAAGCGCCTACAGCTATCTGGCGGCCAACGATCTCAGGGCCCACTTCGGACTCGGCGCCCACGCCGGGGCGGACTCGGTCATCGTGGACTGGCCCGGCGGCGCGAGAGACGTCGCAACCGGAATCGAAGGCGGCCAGCTCATCACGATCCGCGAAGGCGCAGGTATCGTTTCGCGAACGCCATTTCTCCGGCGTTGAAGAATCTCATCGCCCACAACACCACAGGGTAGGCCGCGACCAGGGCGATCTCCCCGGGCCAGGCGATCTCCCCGATCCAGGCGATTTCGGTGAGTTCGCGCACCGTAAACAACAATCCACACGCGAAGACTACCTTGAGCAGCCGGATGTATTCGTAGGGTATCGGGTAGTACCTCCGGCCCACGACATACAACCCGGCCACCATCACCGCGTAGGCGGCCGCCGAGGCCGTGGCCGCCCCGTACATGCCGTATTCCGGGATGAGCCAGAGGTTCGTCAGGATGCAGACCAGGGCCGACGCGGCCGTGATGAAGGGGAGCAGGATGGTCTTCTTCTCCAGGTAGACGCCCACGGTGAGGTTGACGTATATCCCATACAGCACGTAAGCCGCGAGCAGGATCGGTACCACGGCGATCCCTTCCCAGTATGACGCCTCGATCAGGGTATAGCCACCGATGGAGATGCGGACCAGGTCGTCGATGAGGAAGGAAAGGGACAGGAAGACGCTGCCCGCAATGGCCAGGAAGTAGGTCAGCACGCGGGCGAACAGCGGTCTGGGGTTCTCCTCCCTGGAGGTCTCCAGGAAGAAAGGCTGCCAGGCCTGCCTGAACATGGTGACGAAAACGAGCATGCCGACGCCCAGCTTGCGGGCCGCATGGTAGATGCCGAGGGTCTCCGTGCCAGCCATCCGTTCCAACATCAGCCGGTCGATGGTTTCGATGATGATGATGCAGGCGCCGGCGGGCACGTAGGGTAGTCCGAATCTCAAGAGCCGCCCCATCGTTCCGCGGGACCAGGAGAAGGACATGTGTCGCAGGGTAATGCCCGCCAGGATGAGGAAAACTATCCCGGACCCCGCGATGTTGCTGATCAGAATGCCCTGCAGTCCCATGTCGAGCACGACGACGAGGTAGCAGTTTCCGCCCAGTTCGATCATCACCTTCATCAGCTTGAGGGAGGCGAACGTCGCAGCCTTGCCCTCTCCCCGGAGCCGCGCGAAAGGGATGGCGTTCAGGGCATCCAGCGCCAGGACGGCGGCGGCCAGCTGGACGTACGAAGTCAGGGAAGCGGATACGGAGATAAGGGGCGCGATCCGGGCGGAGAACAGGACGATGATCACGGCGAGCCCGGCCGACGTGAACAGCATGGTGAGATAGCCGGTGCTCAGCGTATCCCGCTTGCGGTCCTCCTCGAGCACGTAATACCTGAGAAAGGCCGAATCCATGCCGTAGAGGAAGACGACGTTCGTCAGCGCGATGAAGGTATATACGAGCCCGTAGTAGCCGAACTCCTCTACGGGCATGACATGGGTATACACCGGTACCAGCAGGTAGGCCATGGACCTGCCCAGCACGTCGCTGAGACCGTAGATCGCCGAATGGGTGGTGAGTCTTTTGAGGCCTTGGAACATGGATCCTGAGTTTGCGGGCGGACAGGGTTCTCACCGCCTCGGGAGGGGCGGATTCCAGGCGCTGAGCACCGATATGGTACCGGCGGCCGCCGGGGACGTCAAGCATTTACGGGTCGGCTCGGCCGCCCGGAACTCCTGTCGTGCCGGTAAAGCCGGACTTCGGTATTGAACGCCGTCGGGCGAAAAAGGTTCGTTGCGGCGGCGGAGGTGCTTTATCTTGACCGGATGCCCGGGGGAGATCGCCACGTTATTCCATGATCGTGGCAGCGCGTCGCAGCGCCGCCGTCCCCGGGATGGTCCAATACTCGTTGCGGGCAGGTGCGGCCATGTCGGAAGTCACGGAATTCATCTACGGAAGGAACCCGGTCCGGGCGGCCCTGCAGGCGGGCCGGAGCCTCAACCGGATCTACATCGCCGAAGGGGTTGCGCGCCAGGACGTGGCCGACATCCTGGAACTCGCCCGGAAGCGGGGCGTCGTGTTCCAGTTCACCGAACGCCGCCGGCTGGACCGTCTGACCGATGGCAGGCACCAGGGTGTCGTCGCCACGGTGGCCGGCCACCAGTACGCCGAAATGGCGGATATCCTGGTCTCGGTCCGCCGGTCCGAATCTCCTCCCTTCCTCGTCCTGCTGGACGGCATACAGGATCCCCACAACCTGGGCGCCGTCATTCGCACCGCGGACGCGGTCCGTGTCGACGGTGTCGTGATTCCCCGTCGAAATGCGGCGGGATTGACCGCCGCCGCGGTCAAGGCTTCCGCCGGGGCCAGCGCGCACGTGCCGGTCGCGCGGGTGGCGAACATGAACCACGTCATGCAGGCGCTTCGTGAAGCGGGCGTCTGGCTTGTGGGCCTCGCGGCGGACGGACCTACGCTTTTCAGTAAAATGGACTATACCGTCCCCGTGGCGCTCGTCATAGGCGGCGAGGGCAAAGGACTGAGGCCCCTGGTCCGGCGCAACTGCGACGAGGTGGTGCGGCTCCCGGTCGCCGGGCACGTGGATTCGCTCAACGCGTCCGTGGCGTCGGCCCTCGTGTTGTATGAGGTCTTTCGCCAGCGCCGGGATACAGAAGACGGGTAAATCGGTTGACACGATTGCTTCGCGGCGTTATGCTACCGCCCTGTGTTTTTTGGCGAAAAAACCTGTGGGCGGGACTGAAAAAGCAGCTGAACGGAGTAAAGGAGCACGGTAGCGTTATGGCGAAACAGGTATACTACTTTGGCGGCGGCAAGGCGGATGGATCCGCGGACTTTCGGGAGCTTCTGGGCGGCAAGGGCGCTAATCTGGCCGAGATGAGCCACCTCGGCATTCCCGTGCCCGCGGGCTTCACCATCTCAACGGAGATATGCACCTATTTCTATGACCACGGCCACCGGTACCCTGCGGAACTGGACGAACAGATCCAACAGGCGATGGCGCAGGTTGAAAGCGTCATGGACGCCGGTTTCGGCAGTGCGGAAAACCCGCTGCTGGTTTCCGTCCGGTCCGGGTCCCGTTCCTCCATGCCCGGCATGATGGACACCATTCTTAATCTCGGCCTGAACGATGCCACCGTCGAGGGACTGATCGCACAGTCGGGTGACGAACGCTTCGCCTACGACAGCTACCGGCGATTCGTACAGATGTACGGCGACGTGGTCATGGGCGTGCGTCCGGCAGACGATGAGGAGCACGATCCCTTCGAGGCGTTATTGGAACGCAGGAAGGCCCGCGCCGGCGTCACGGAGGACATGGATCTCGGGGCCGCCGACTTCAAGGCGCTGGTCGACGAGTTCAAGGCCGAGATCAATGCCCGCACGAGCGCCGACTTTCCAGACGATCCCCGCGAGCAGCTCTGGGGCGCTATCGGGGCCGTGTTCGGCTCGTGGAACAACGAACGGGCCGTGGTGTACCGGAAGTTGAACGACATTCCTGATGAATGGGGCACCGCCGTCAACGTGCAGGCCATGGTCTACGGCAACATGGGCGACGACTGCGCCACGGGGGTCGCCTTCAGCCGCGATCCCGCGACCGGCGAGAAGCGGTTCTACGGCGAATACCTCATCAACGCCCAGGGCGAGGACGTCGTGGCGGGCATTCGCACCCCCCGGCCCATCGAGCAGCTCGAGGGCGAAATGCCGGACGCCTATCATCAACTGGTAAGCATCTGCGACACGCTGGAATCCCATTACAAAGACATGCAGGATATAGAATTCACCATCCAGCGCGGCAAACTGTGGATGCTGCAGTGCCGTGTCGGGAAGCGTACCGGTTTCTCCGCGATCACGATCGCGGTGGACATGGTCAGGGAAGGGCTGATCGACGAGCAGGAAGCCCTGCGGCGTGTGGAACCCGACCAGCTCGACCAGCTGCTGCGCCCCGTATTCGACGTGGAGGAAAAGCGCCGCGCGGAGCACGAGGGGCGGGTGCTGGCCCGGGGCCTCAACGCCGGTCCGGGTGCGGCGTCGGGCAAAGTGGTGTTCAACGCCACCGATGCCGAGTCCTGGGCGGACCGCGGCGAACAGGTGATCCTGGTCCGCATCGAGACGTCGCCCGAAGACATACGCGGCATGAACGCCGCGGTGGGCATCCTGACCGCCCGGGGCGGCATGACGAGCCACGCGGCCCTGGTCGCCCGCCAGATGGGCAAGGTCTGCGTCGCCGGCTGCGGAGAACTGGATATAGACTACGCCGCCCGCCAGATGCGCGTCGGCGAGCAGGTCATCGCCGAAGGGGACTATATTTCCATCGACGGATCCACCGGGGAGGTCATGGCCGGCGCCATTCCGACCATTCCCTCCGAAGTGCTGCAGGTCCTGTTGCAGCAATCCATGTCGTCCGAGAACTCGGAGGTCTATCAGCGGTACGAAAGCCTGATGGCCTGGGCTGACCGGAACCGACGGCTTAAGGTGCGGACCAACGCGGACCAGCCCGATCAGTCGGCCACCGCGCGCGCCTTCGGCGCCGAGGGCATCGGCCTCTGCCGGACGGAGCACATGTTCTTCGAGGAAGACCGGATCGATTCGGTCCGTGAGATGATCCTGGCCGATGACGAAGCCGGCCGCAGGAAGGCGCTGGCCAGGCTGCTTCCGATCCAGAGAAGTGATTTCATCGGAATATTCGAAGTCATGGACGGTTACCCCGTCACGATCCGCACGCTCGACCCTCCCCTCCACGAATTCCTGCCCCACGAGGCCGAGGCCATCGCGCAACTCGCCGCGCAGACCGGCGTGCCGGTGGAGCGTTACCAGCGCAAGCTGGAGGACCTGCGGGAGGCCAATCCCATGCTCGGACACCGTGGGTGCAGGCTCGGTATCGCCTACCCCGAGATCACCGAGATGCAGGCCCGGGCGATTTTCGAAGCCGCGAGCGACTGCGTGAAACGCGGCATCAAGGCCATTCCGGAGATCATGATCCCCCTGGTCGGCCACATCAACGAACTGCGCCTGCAGGCCGAGGTCGTCCGCCGGACGGCCCGGGAAGTGCAGTCGGAGACCGGCGTGGAGGTGGACTACCAGATCGGTACCATGATCGAACTGCCGCGGGCGGCGCTGACCGCCCACGAGATCGCGGAGGAAGCGGAGTTCTTCTCCTTCGGGACGAACGACCTGACGCAGACGACCTTCGGACTCTCTCGCGACGACGCGAGGTTCATCCCCGACTACCTGCATGCCGAGATATGGCCGGAAGACCCCTTCGTGAGCATTGACGGCAGCGGCGTCGGAGAACTCGTGAAAATCGGCGTCGAGCGCGGCCGCGCCACGCGGGACGGCATGAAGGTGGGCATCTGCGGCGAACACGGCGGCGATCCCGCCTCGGTCGAATTCTGCCACGGCGTGGACCTGGACTACGTCAGCTGCTCCCCGTACCGCGTGCCCATCGCCTGCCTGGCCGCGGCCCGGGCGGCGCTGTCCGACCAGGCACCCTGAATCATGTGGGAACTCTTCTGGCGATTCCTGGCCCTGGGATGCATCAGCTTCGGCGGTCCCGTCGCCCACCTGGGATACTTCCGGACCGCCTTCGTGGAACGGTTGAAGTGGCTTGACGAAGCCTCCTACGGCCGGCTCGTGGCCCTGAGCCAATTCCTTCCCGGACCCTCTTCCAGCCAGGTCGGCTTTGCCATCGGATACCAGCGGGCGGGCGTCGCCGGCGGCGTCGCCGTGTTCCTGGGGTTCACGCTGCCGTCCTTCATGCTCCTGTACCTGCTTGCCATCGCCGGGAGCTCGGTGACGGACACGGTCTGGTTCGGCGGGTTCGTCAAGGGATTGAAACTGCTGGCCGTGGTCGTGGTCGCAGACGCCGTACTGGGCATGTACGCCACCTTCTGCAGACGCCGACTCACCGGGGCACTGTGCATTCTGACCGCGTCGGCCCTGCTGGTCGCCCCTTCGATGGCGACCCAGTTCGCGGTCCTGGCGGCAGGCGCGCTGGTCGGCTGGCGTTTTCTGCGCGCGCCGGAGGCATCGCCCGGAGGCCGGCTCCGATTCTCCTGGCTGCCGCTGACGCTCTTCTTCCTGCTCCTCATCGGCCTTCCGCTGCTGGCAAGCCTGTCGCCGGACCTCGATCTGCTCTCCCGGTTCTACCAGGCCGGCAGCGTGGTATTCGGCGGCGGACACGTCGTTTTGCCGCTGCTCCAGCAGACCGTGGGCGACGCGCTGCCCATCGATCGTTTCCTGCTCGGTTACGCCGCCGCCCAGGCCATTCCGGGCCCCATGTTCGCCATGTCGGCGTTCCTGGGCGCCGGAATGAACCCGGATCATGCACTGGTTGGCGCGTTGATCGCGGTCCTCGGCATTTTCCTTCCGGGATTCCTGTTGATCCTGTCCTTCCACGACACCTGGGAGACCCTGGCGCGAAAGCCGGACGCCGCGGGCGCGGTGGCGGGTGTCAACGCGTCGGTGGTCGGACTCCTGCTGGCGGCGCTCTACCAGCCCGTGTTCGTCAATGCCGTCTTTTCGTCCCTGGATCTCGCCCTCGCCATCATCGGGTTTTTCCTGCTCAGGGTGTTGCGCCTGCCGATCCTGGCGCTGGTCGCGTTCTTTGCCGCGGCGGGGGTGCTGGCAGCCGTCCTGGGGTGACGGGATAACGAAGCCGGTATTCCTTGTCTATATCGGTTAAATGGGGATATTACATAAGGATCAATCCATCATAGCTGGACCTGTTCATGTTTTGTCTTCGTACCTGATCATGCGACGAATCGCCTCATTCCTCTTTTTGCTCGTATTTCTCACCGCCCCGGAACTCTCCGCCCAGCGGGTCAACTCCATCGGCGTCGAGTTGCCTGAAGACGCAGCGCCGCCGGAGCGTCAGCGGCTGCGGTTCTTCGAGATGGACGGGACGTACATGGAGTGGTTCAAGACCATTTACAGGCGCAGCCCGGCCACCAACCTCATTTCCGAGCCGCTGGTCCGCCAGGACCATAACTACGACCTGGTTCCGGCCGCCGCAAAGTCCTGGGAGGCCACACCGGACGGCAATACGTGGCTCTTCCACCTGCGGTCCGGGATGCAGTGGGACGACGGCCGGCCCTTCAACGCCCATGACTACGTCTTTACCTTCCGCCGGGGGGCGGATCCGGACAATGCCTACGACTTCGAATGGCACTACCGTATCATCAAGAACTGGAGCGACGTGGTCGGCCGGCAGCTGCCCGTCGATTCGCTGGGCGTGGAAGCGATAGACGATACGACGCTGGCCGTCCATACCGAGCAACCCGTGCCCTACCTGCCCTTCAACCTCATCATGAGTTGGGCTTCGCCGGAGCACGCGGTGGCCAAATACGGTGACGAGTGGGCGACCCGGGCGGAGACCCATATTTCGTCCGGCCCGTTCAAGCTCACCGAATGGCGCAAGAACGAGATCATCATCCTGGACGCCAACCCGATGTACCGAGGTTCCATGCCGCCCCTTCTCGACCAGGTGATTATCCGGGTGTTCTCTCAGTCGGCCGTGCCGCTCATGCTTTCGGCTTATACGGCCGGCGAGGTGGATATGATCCTCCTGACCGGACAGGCAGCCCTGGGAAGGGTCAAGAGCGACCCGGTGCTCAGCCGCGAACTGCATTCCATGGTCAACTTCGTCACGTTCTACATGACCATGGACACGTACAATCCGCCTTTCGACGACCTCCGCGTCCGCAGAGCCTTCGCCCACTCCATCGACCGCACGGCCCTGATGGACTCCGCCCTGAAGGACGTGGGCGTGGCGGCCTACAGCATGCTGGCCCCCGGCTTCCCCGGCGCGAAACCGGAGGTCTTCCGCGATATGCTGCCCTACGATCCCGAACGGGCCAGGCAGTTGATGGCGGAGGCCGGATACCCCGACGGAAAGGGGTTTCCCCAGGTCGATATCTGGATCCGCGCCCACGACTACCAGTCCACCCGGTTGCCCGCGGAGGCCATCCAGGCGATGATCGCCGAAGCGCTGAATGTACGGGTCGGGGTCAGAGTCATCGAACGCAAGGTGTTCACCGACGGCCTAAACAACCACGAGGTGACGCTGGCCCTGGTGGCCTACAGCCAGGACTTCCCCGATCCGGCCAATCTGCTCGGGCTCTGGCGGTCCAGGGGGCGCCACGCCTGGCACGACGACACCTTCGAACGGCTGATTCACGAGGGCAACGAGTTCATGGGGCCACCCGATGAACGGTACGCCATTTACCATGCCGCCGAACGCAGGCTGGTGGAAGACGTGGGTGGCATCTTCCTCTGGTTTCCGGTGGAACACCGCCTGTGGAAACCCGATTTCTATAGCCCTACCCTTCAGCCCAACCGCCTCGGCATGGAGGTCTGGTCCAACCTGACCTGGATGAACGGGTATTTCAGGGATACGGATCGTGACGCGGAGGATCAGCCGCGCAGCCGCGGCCTCTGGGACTGGTTCAAGTCCGCCCTGGACTGATGCAGTGCGAATCAAGCGTTTTATCTAGAGTCGCCGTGGATCGAGTGTTGCGGCACGCTATGCGGGACGGGAAAACCGTTCCAGTGCTTCATCGTCGATCCGGACGCCCAGGCCGGGATCGTCCGTCACCGGAAACGCGCCATCGGTTGGTTGCGGGGCTTTTAGCGCGTAGCGGCACCGCGTGGGAAAGGATTCGTGGCCGTGTTCCATGACCAGGAAGTTGGGGATGGCCGCGGACAGCTGGATGGTCGCGGCGGTGGCAAGCACCCCGCCGCCCCCTATGTGGGGTGACACGGGGATGTTGTAGGTCTCCGCGAGCACGGCGATGCGTTTCCCCTCGGTCAGCCCCGTACGCCCGATATCCGGCATCACCACGTCGCAGGTCCTCCGGTCGAAAGCTTCCTTCATCTCGAACCGGGTGCGGTACCACTCACCGTTGGCGACGTGCATGTCCAGCGCCCGGGTCACGGCCGCGTGACCCGCCAGGTCCTCGGGCAGGGTCGGCGCCTCCAGCCAGTAGACGTCCAGCGCTTCCAGTTCCCGGCCCAGCCTGATCGCCTCGGCCACGTCGAATTCGGTATGCACGTCCACCATGACGGAGATGTCCGGACCGACGCGCTCGCGGACGGCCCTGGCAAAGGTGACGGTACCGGCGCGGTCCCTTGACGGGGACAGTTTCAATCCGCGGTAGCCCGCGCCCACGAGTCTTTCGGCCCGGTCCGCCGCGGAGGCGGGGTCGCGGCCGGCGCATCCGGAGTAAATTTCGACCCGGTCCCGGAACCTACCTCCGAGCAGTTTATGGACCGGCAGGTCCAGCGCCTTTCCTTTCAGGTCCCACAGGGCGATGTCGCACGCGGCGAGGGCGTCGACGTAGAAGCCGGTCGGATGTCCCCTTTCCCGCATGCCGTCGAAGAGTTTTTGCCACAGGAATTCCACGTCGAAGGGATCCGCGCCGATAAGAACGGGACGGCACAGGTCTTCCACGATGGTCCGCGTCGTATCCGGCAAGATGGGACTTTGCCCTTCGCCGTAACCGACCAGGCCCTCTTCGGTCGTTATGCGCACCACCAGGGTTTCGTGACTGTCGGACTTGAAGGCGTGCCTGTTTTCCGGGATGAAATAGGCGGAAGGCGCACCGGGGCCGCGTTCACGCAATTCCTGGCCGGCTTCTCTCGGGATTCGTACCGCGAAAGCTTCGACGTTCGATACTTTCATCATCTCAATCCTCCGGTCGCTCGCCGGCCGGCGCCATCTTCACCAGCCTGGGTTCGAAGCGGGCCACCACCTCCACCAGGTCGGTCTGCGCCGCCATCACTGCTTCGATATTCTTGTATACGAAGGGGACTTCGTCGAGACCGGCAGACATGAGCGTGACGCCTTTCTCCCGGAGCAGCCGGTTGGCGTCCTGCCAGTTCAGGCTCCGGATCGCCCGTTTCCGGCTCATAACGCGGCCGGCGCCGTGGGCGGCGGAGTTCATGGCGTCCCGGTTTCCCTTCCCGCGGACCACGAAGGCCGGGCTCGCCATCGAGCCGGGAATGATGCCCAGCACGCCCGGGCCTGCCGGCGTGGCGCCCTTGCGGTGTACGATCGCTTTCCGGTCCGGACTACGACCAAGTTGGCCATGCTGGCTGGAACGACCTCGCTGGCTATGCTGGCCGCGCTGGCCGGAGACGGTAATGCTCTTTTTCCACGCGAAATTGTGGTGATTCTCCAGGTCCAGCAACACTTCCGCCCCGAGGTGGCCGGCCATGTGACGGTGTATGCAGGCGTGGTTGGCCTCCGCGTAGCGGCCCATGAGCTCCATGGCCGCCCAGTATTCCTGTCCCGGCTCGGTGTCCAGGCCCAGCCAGGCCAGGTGCCGTTGTTCTTTGGACAGTTCGGGGCGCAGGGACATGGCCAGCCTGCTGTAATGGGAGGCGACCATGGCGCCGGTCCCGCGGCTTCCGCTGTGGGAAAGCAGGGCGAGGTAGGTGCCGGTATCGAGTCCCTTCAACTGCTCGTTCAGCGTCAGCTCGCCGAATTCGACGAAATGGTTGCCGCTCCCGCTGGTGCCCAGCTGGCTCCAGGCCTTGTCCCTGGCCTTCCGGGTCACGGGGGAGACGGACCAGTTCCGGTCGAGGACCGGGTGGTTCCGGCGTTTCTTGAAACTGGCCCCTACGCCGAAGCGCGTCTCCGCCGAGATGGCCTTCTTCAGGCGGTCCGTTCCCCGGTCGTGCCGTAGCGTGCCCAGTGGCAGGTCCAGGACGGTCATTTTCATCCTGCAGGCGATGTCGACGCCCACGGCATAGGGTATCACCGCGTTGTCCGTGGCCAGCACGCCGCCGATGGGCAGGCCGTAACCCACGTGGGCGTCCGGCATCAGCGCGGCGGCAAGGGCTACGGGCAGGGAACAGGCCCGCTTCATCTGCTGGATCGACTGGGCATCCAGATCCCGTCCCCACTGCCGGTAGGGTATGTGATTTGCCAAAGCAACCACGTCCTCTCAGAAACCGGCAATCTGGCGTCCGCTGAAGGTGAGCCGGTTCATGAGCCGTTCGTAACGCGTGTCGTCAAAGGGCGTCGGGGCGTGCAGCGTGCACCGGTTGTCCCAGACCACCAGGTCGCCCGGACGCCACCGGTGCATGTAGGTGTAATCTTCTCCGGTCGCGTGGGCCTGCAGTTTGTTGAGCAGCGCCGATCCCTCCGTGAGCGACATCCCTTCGACGGATTCGATGTGGCAGAGGGGCAGATAGAGGGACTTCCGGTCTGTCTCCGGGTGCCGCGCGACCAGGGGCCGGACGATCGGGGGAAACTGCTCCAGGAGTGCGCTGCTGAGCAGCGGCCGGTGCGGATTCTTCTTCCTGAGCAGTTCGTTGAGATGGTTATAGGAGTGGACGGTCCGGATGGAATCGATCCGTGCTTTGACGTCGTCCGGCAGGTCCGCATAGGCCGCGGTCATGCCCGCGAAGCCGGTCTCCCCGCCCTCGGGGGGCGTGCGGACGCAGAACAGGCAGGACCCGATCGGCTGTGGATGGCGGAATGAATCGTCCATGTGCCACAGCAGCGGAGGCGGGTCCGCCTGGATGAAGAGCGCGGTGTACTTTCCGTTCTCCTTCGCGTTCCCGATGCGCAGGATGTCGGGGAACCCCGGAACCAGGAAGGCCGGATCATATTTCTCGTTGCCCTCGGGCGCTCCGAACCGGGTTACGAACCGGCGGAGATGGGCGGGGTCGATATGTCCCTGGTTACGGATGACCACCAGTCCACCCGCCGCGTGAAAAGCGTCCACGGCCTCCTTGACCATGGTTTCATCGAGCCGTGCAAGGTCCACGTCCCCGAGTTCGGCACCGAACCCGGACCGGGTCAGCGAAGTGCAATTGGAAGTTTCAGTCATGACGAAGGTGTTTCCTGATGATTGATCCGGCTGCGGGTCCGCCCGGTTTGGCGCGGCTTCCGCCGGATCAGCGCAGTTTTCCACGGCCGACAATGGACCAGATGGTCTCGACGACCCCGTTGCGGATCCCGTAGAGGTGGTCGTGGAGGAACAGGGTGACGTCGGTGTAGGCCACCATGAGGTCGAGTTTGTCCCCGACGGCGATCTCGTGATTCGGACCGGTGAAGGTCACGGTCCCGTGTTCCGCGGACATGCGCACGCTCTCCACGTCATCGACGCCCACCGGCATGGGCATGCCGAACCACGCGGGCACCGTCTTGAACCCGGCGTCCACGATCAGCCGGTCCGGTTCGGGGCGGCTGGTGACCGTCACGTGCACGAAGATGGCCGGGTCGGTCCGAACCCCCCACAGGGTGTACATCACGTCGTTGAAGATCGCGCCGCCCGCCTGGATCTCGGTGATCCCTTTCAGGTCGGGGGTGACCGACAGCGTGCCGCTCCCGCCGCCGCTCACGATATCGCAGGGCAGTCCCGCATCCCGGCAGCGCTGCGCGGAGTCCACGAGATCTCCCACGGCCCGCCTGATCTCCCCGTGTTTCCAGTCGGAGCCTTCATCCACGCAGGCGTGTCCCTCCCAGGCCATGACCCCCCGGAACCGCAGGCCGGGGGTCCGGTGGACCTTCCGGGCGAGTTCGACGACCTGTTCTCCGGGCCGGACGCCGGCCCGTTCCATGCCCGTGTTCAGTTCAACGAGCACGCCGACCTCGACACCGGTTTCCATCGCGGTGCGGCCCAGATCCTCCAGCGTGGCGTCACTGTCGACGGCGACCTTCACGTCCGCCTGCCTGCAGAGATGAGCCAGGCGGATGTATTTCGGCGGTCCGACCACCTGGTTGGCGATGAGAATGTCTTCGACGCCGCCCGCGGCCATGACCTCGGCCTCACCGAGCTTGGCACAGGTGACGCCGATGGCGCCGGCCTTCAAAAGCCTGTGGGCAATAGCCGGGATCTTGACCCCCTTGATATGCGGACGCCAGTCCACGCCGGCTTCCTTCAACCGTTGTCCCACGGTGCGGATGTTGTTTTCAAGACGATCCAGGTCTACCCAGAGTACCGGGGTATCCAGATCTTCCTTGCGCGTTCCGATCTCGTCCAAAGTGTGTTCCCTCACTAGGTTCAGCACGGGCCTTAACGCGGCGTGGGTCTCCGGCAGACCAGGGCAAAAAAGACATAGCTCACGAGATTTCGTCGGTTATCACCGACTGAACATTTTGTACCATGTCGGCGAGAATACGTCAAGGATGTTCAGAGACCCCATTGCCAATATACGGAGGACATCATGGAGATTGCAGGACTTCTGATCCAACCGGCAGTTTTGCTGGCGGCCTTCATCTTCTTCTGGCGGGAAGCCAAGGCAGGACGCCAGGAGCTGAAGGTCGAACTGAAGGTCGAGATGCAGAACATGGAAACGCGTATGCAGAACATGGAAACGCGTATCCGGGAAGACATCGGGAAGATGGAGCACCGGATCGCCCGGATCGAAGATATCATGCTCAGTAAAAAACAGACTTCATAACCACAATATCTGAAGAGAGGCGACAAGATGCCTGGATGGGCGGAGTGGATACCGCAAGTCATCACGATCGGCGTCTTCATTTACTACTTCAGGGACTTGAAGACGGATATTCGGGAAATGAGCGGAAAGGTATACGATCTTGGTACCCGCGTATCCCGCATTGAAGGTCTCCTTGAAGGCAAATCGCCGAACGCGGAATAACGACAGCGGTAACGGCGCGTAGTACAAGAGGCGGGACTATGGAAAGCGGAACGCCCTGGAGATCTGAAACAACGAGCAGTCCGTTATCCCTGGTACCGGACGTCTTTGAACGGAGAAACCAACGGTCCGTCCGGACAGTGCAGCCGGCCGTTCACGACCCATCCGCAGTCTCGCGCCTCGAGTTCCGACACGAGATATCCTTCCCACATTGCTACTTCCTTTTCATAAGCAGGGTCACTCACCAGGTTGCGGCACTCGCCGGGGTCATCGTCCAGGTCGAAGAACTGCTTCTGATCGATTCGCGGCAGCCAGATGAACTTCCGGTGGCCGTCCGTCACGTACTGCATCTCCTGTTCAGGCGCGTAGCACCAGCAATGCTCGCCGTGCAGGTAGTCTCGCCAGCCTTCGGTTTTGCCCCGCATCAGTGGGAGGAGGCTTTGTCCTGTCACCGTGGGCGGCACGTCCACGTCGGCCGCGTCCAGGATCGTGGGCATGATGTCGCGGAGTTCGGCCACGCCGTCCGGAACGGGTGCCTTGACCTCTTCGTCCTGGCCGGCCGGCGGGCAGACAATCAGCGGAATCCTCGCGCTGCCCTCGTAGGCATAGGTCTTGCGCCAGAGATGGTGGTCGCCCACCATGTCCCCGTGGTCGGACGTGAAGACGATCCAGGTGTTGGACCAGGCCTCCGGTACGTGCCGCTCCATCCAGTTCTTGAGCCGGCCGATCTGGGTGTCGATGAAGGAAATCTCCCCGTAGTACCCGGACCTGCCGCGATGGATGCGTGCGGCCGACTGCTTCCCGTGCCATGCGTTCAAGTCCGTGGCGTCGAAGGGCACGTCGTGCATGTCCGCCCAGTCGCCGATATACGGCGGCGGGGTTTCCCGGTCGTGGTACAGGTCGAAGTACCATGCGGGCGGCACGTACGGCGAATGGGGCCGGGCGAAGCTGACGTTGAGAAAGAAGGGTTTAGTACGATCCCGACCCGCGATGTAATGGATCGCCCGGCTCATGGTCCAGGCCGTCGGATGGAGGTATTCCTCCGTATGCCAGGGACGCCCGATCCACGAGTTCCAGTTGACCCCGTGATCGTCCGGCGAGATGTCGCGCCGCTTCTCCCGGTCGAACCACCGGCGGTACTCGTCCCGCAGACCCTGGGCGATCAGGCGGCCGGACTCGTCCAGTTCCGCCGACTGAAAGCCCATGTCCGCGCGCTGCGGCGTGAAGTGGCCCTTCCCGACCAGGTGGGTGGCATATCCCGCGTCCGCCAGCGTGTCGGCCAGGGTATGGCGGAAGTCGTTGGGTATCGGTCCCTGTCCCCGTCCCATACCGAGAACGCCGGTGTGCCACTGGTCCATGCCGGTCATCACGGTCGAACGGGCGGGAATGCAGGAAGGGACCGCCGTGTACGCGTGGCGAAACCGTGCGCCCCGGGCGGCCAGGTGATCCAGGTTGGGCGTTTCCACCACCGGATGGCCGTCGCAGCTCAGGCAGTCGCCGCGCATCTGGTCCGCCATGATGAAGATGACGTTGGGACGGGACATGGTTTTCTGCTCCTGGATGACGCGCTCCTGGATGACGCGGAGTCCGGCAATGAGCCGGGAGGATGGGATTCATAACTTACGTGTCCCGTGTTTGCTGTCAAGATCGGAAGCCTTCCTCACATCACGGTATATGACTACGGTATACGACTTCCGTTAAGCCGTTAATCCCCTTGACATTGGGGCGGTCTCCTCCACATTTCATGCAGGGCAGGACCGTCGATATTCGAGACCTCGGGATCCCGTCAAAGGAGGCATGCGCCCATGGCTGCGCGCGACAAACCCATAACTGATGAAGAGCGGGCATTCTGGGCGGACATTCGGCGCCAGTTCTACCTCGAGGACGGCGTGACTTTTCTCCAGGGCGGCTCGGTGGGTCCATCGGCGAGACCGGTCATCGAGCAGGTGATCGATTGGCTGCGGCAGGTGGAGGAGAACCCGCTGCGCAACCAGGGTGGCGGGCTCATGCGGTCCCTGGTCGAATCGGCCCGCGAGAAAGTCGCCGATTTCACCGGGGCTTCCGCCAAAAACGTGGCCCTGGTACTCAACACCACGATGGGCATGAACGTCCCCGCCCGCGGTTTGCCCCTGCAGCCCGGCGGAGAGGTGTTGATGAGCGACCAGGAATACCCTTCCGTCCAGCGCATGTGGGAACACATGGCCAGGACGCAGCACGTGCTGATCCGGAAGGTTCCCCTGCCGACGCCGCCCGATTCCCCGGGGGAGATCGTCGACGCTTTTGCCGCCCATATCACGCCACGTACCCAGGTCATGGTCTTCTCCCACGTCTACTGCACCACGGGTCTTGTGGCGCCCGTTGACGAACTGACCACCCTGGCCCACGACCACGGCGCCGTGGCCGTGGTGGACGGCGCGCACGCGGTCGGCATGGTGCCGGTCGATATCGAAGCATGGGGGTGCGATTTCTATGCAAGCAGTACGCACAAGTGGCTGCTCGCGCCCAAGGGGACGGGCATCTGCTATGTCGCGGATCCCTATCTGAGCGCGCTGCCGGCGCCCATTCTGGGATACAATACCTTCCCTGTGACCCACGCACGCCGGTTCGACGTGACGGGGACACACGACACGACGCACTTCGCCGGACTGGGCGCCGCCATCGATTTTCAACTGGGCATAGGATGGGAAGACCGGATCAGACCTTATTGCCTGGGTTTGGCCCGGTACCTGCGCGAACTGATCACGACGGAGATCGAAGGCGCCCGCATGACCGTGCCCCCCGGACCCGAGATGTCCGGATTCCTGACTTCCTTCACCATAGACGGCTGCGATCTCAGCAAAGTCGTAGAGCTCATGTGGAAGGAGTATCGCATACAGATCGCCGGCACGCGGGCCGGCCATCTACCCGTCTTCCGCATATCCACGCACTTTTACGACTGTTACGAGGATATCGACCGGTTCGTCGACGCGTTGAAGCAGGTGCTCGCCACCCGGCGGGACGAGTTGTTTGAAGAACGGGATTGACCCGGAACCCATGCTCAGACTCGAATTCGACCGCGGGACCATCCTGGTGCACGGCGACCGGGACCAGGTGGACGCGTTGTCGCTGCCCGGCTGCGCGTTCGACCGGCGGGTGGCGCTGCACCGCGCTCCGGCGCGTCATTACCGCGAGATCATCACCCGGCTCAACGACCGGGGCATCCCCCACCAGGACGACGCCCGGTCCTACGGGAAGCTGGACTTGTCCTTCCAGTCGGACCGGTCCCCCTTTCCCTACCAGCAGGAGGCCGTGGACGCCTGGTGGAAGGCTGGCGGCCGGGGCATCGTCGTACTGCCGACCGGCGCAGGCAAGACTTTCGTCGCGCTCATGTGCATGGCCCGCGTCCAGCGCGGCACGCTGGTCGTCGTTCCGACCATCGACCTGATGCAGCAGTGGTACGGCGTGATTTCCAGCCAGTTCGACACCGAAGTCGGGCTGATCGGCGGGGGATACTACGACATCGAGCCCGTCTCCGTGTCCACCTACGATTCCGCGTACCTGCACATGGAGCGGTTCGGCCATCAGTTCGGACTCGTGGTCTTCGACGAATGCCACCACCTGCCCGGCCCCTCCTACCTGATGACCGCGGACCTGTCGCTGGCGCCCTACCGGCTGGGATTGACCGCCACGCTCGAACGGGAGGACGGGGCGGAACACCTCCTGCGGGACGCGATCGGCGATACGGTTTACCGCCAGGAGATCCGTTCGCTGAGCGGGGAATACCTTTCCGGATACGAGACCATAAAGATCAGCGTGCGTCTTTCGCCGGAAGAGCGCACGGAGTACCAGGAGGCGAGAAACACCTACCGGGCGTTCCTGGACAGCCAGCGGATAGCCCTGTCCGGCCCAGGTGGATGGGTGCGTTTCCTGGCGGCGACATCGCGTAGCGAGGAGGGACGGAGGGCTTTCACGGCCTATCGGACCCAGAAGGCCATTGCCCAGGGTTCGCAGGCCAAGCTGCGCGTCCTGGAACGGCTGATCCGCCAGCACCGACGCGACCGCATGCTCATCTTCACCAGCGACAACGAAACGGTATACCGGATCTCGCGACGGTTCCTCGTCCCCGCCATCACGCACCAGACTAAGGTCAAGGAGCGCCAGGACATCCTGGCGGCGTTCAACTCGGGCAGGTACCCCTTCCTGGTCACGTCCCGCGTGCTGAACGAAGGGGTCGACGTCCCCGAAGCCAACGTCGCCGTGGTACTTTCCGGCACCGGCAGCGTGAGAGAGCATGTGCAGCGTCTCGGCCGGATCCTGCGCCGCGTCGAGGGGAAGCACGCATTGCTCTACGAACTGGTGGCCGAGAAGACGGGCGAGGAATACGCGAGTACCCGGCGAAGGCAGCACAGCGCCTACCGGAAACCGCCGGCTAAGGAGAACGCGACATGCTGACGGGCGATCTGCTCCGCGTCCGGTTCCGCAAGGGACAGATCCAGCTTCCCTACATCGACGAAGCGAGCGGGGACCACCTGGGCGTGGCCGAAACGCTGATCCACGCCTTCGACAGCCATGTAGGCGGATCCCGGCAGGAACTCGACGAAGAACTCGCGGATATCACGGGTGCGGGAACGGAATTCCTGTTTCATCGCGGCCTGAGCAAGCTGTTGAAGGATCGCTGCACGTTCGCGGCCGCTTCGCCCGTCGACCCGGTGGAACTGCGAAGCAGGATCTTCGAATCGGCGGCGGCGGCTTACCGGAACACGGACCAGGTCCGCATCGACCGGGAGGCCGTTCTGGCCGAGGCGGCGAAATCGGCCGGCATCGAAGCAAAGGAGGCCGACCGGACCTTCTATGCCGACCTCAAGGCGGCCGAGCGGCTGGAGTCTTTCAAATCCTGCACCCCGGAGTGGCTCCTGGGCAGGTACAATGTCGCCCTGGCCCAGGCCGTCCTGTTTCGCGCAACACAGCTCGATTTGCACGTCGAGGGCGAGACCCCGGCCCGTTACCGCGACCTCTTCCGGAAACTGAAGTTCTTCCGTCTGCTCCACGAGATCCGGCAGACCGGTCCGGGGAAATACCACATTCGTATCGACGGCCCCATGGCGCTCTTCAAGTCGTCCCAGCGCTACGGACTGCAGATCGCCCAGTTTCTACCCGCGGTCCTGCACTGCGGGAACTGGCGGATCGCCGCTACCGTCACCTGGGGCGCCAGGCGCCGGGAAGGCGTGTTCAAACTCACGCCTGAAACGGGACTCAAACCCATCGGCTCTTCCACGGGCCAGTGGATACCCGAGGAGGTGGCCTGGCTCGAAGAACGGTTCGGCCGGCTGAAAACGGTCTGGCGCATGGCGGCCGGATCGGAAATCATCGACCTCGGAGGCCGGGACGTACTGGTTCCCGACTACGTTTTCACCCATCCGGCCGCAGGGACGAAAGTGTACCTGGATTTCCTCGGTTTCTGGCGTTCCGCGGCGGTCCGGACGCGTCTCGACCTGCTCAGGCGCCACGGCCCTCCCAACCTGATCCTGGCGATTTCCGACGATCTCGCCGTGGACGACGATTCCTCGTCAGGCTTGCCGGGTGAGGTGTACCGATTCCGGCGGACTCCCGTTGCCCGCGACATCCTCGGAATCCTCGACGCCATGACGGCGGAGACCCCTGGAGAATCTCCGGCGACGCTGGACCTGTTCGATCACTGAGAAGCGGCATAAATGGGTTGATTTGAACGTCCGCCGTGCCATAGGTTATGGCCATGTCCTCCCCTCCTTCCACTTCCGTCTCATCATCATGGATTACCCGGGGTTTCGAGGCCTTCCGCCGCGGCGCCTTCGGCAATGGCGGCCAGAACCTCTATGTGTCGCGGGCGGGGGTGCTGCAACGCATCCACCAGTTCGACCTGGACCGCGACGGCCACGTCGACCTCGTCTTCTGCAACAGCCAGAACCACGGTGAAAAACCCCCGGTCACCCTTTATCATGACGTACTCGGACGGACCACTTCCCGGTTCCTGCCCTCCGACGGGGCAAGAACGGGGGTTGTCGCCGACCTGAACGGGGATGGATACGACGACCTGGTCGTCGGCATGTTCTACAACGGCATCCGGCGGGACCTCAACGCGTTCCTGTACTACGGGGGGCCGGTCGGACTCGGCGAAGGGCGTGTGCAGTACCTGCCCGCACCTTGCTGCACTTCGGTGGCCGCGGGGGATTTCGATGGCGACGGAAGGCCGGACCTGGCCTTCGTTTCCGGCGGCAGGCTGCGGCTGTTCCCACAGACGGCGCTGGGATTCGAGCCGAAAGGCTACCGGGACCTCGACATCGAAGCGGACCAGGCCGCGTCCTGCGATCTGGACGGCGACGGGTTCGCCGACCTGGTCGTCCGGACCGCCCGGGGGAATGTCCGGATATACTGGGGCAGCCCGGACGGAATCGTGCCGGAACGATCTTCCGACGTCCCCATCGACGCCGACCCGCCCGGAAAACCGGACCAGACGGACCAGGCTGACCAGGCTGACCAGGCTGACCAGGCTGACCAGGACCTCGACGGCTATCCCGAGGAGATCGATCCCGCCATGCCGCTGGTCTCCGTGCTCCGGATCCGGGGTGTGCCCCATGTATTCGTCGCACGGACCGATGCGGTCTATCTCGTGCCTTTCGAAGGGGGACGGGCGGCCGGGACGCCGGTCCGGCTTTCCTGCCGGAACGCCTTCGCCGCCGCCGCGGGCGACCTGGCCGGCGACGGACGATGCGACCTGGTCGTGGCCTGCCGGGACCGCCACGGCGGGGAGGAATGTTCGTGGCTGTACCACGGCGGGAACGAGGGCGGGTACAGCGATCAGAACCGCACGGCGATCCCCAGCCGTTACGCCTGCGATGCGGCCGTCGGGGACCTGGACGGGGACGGCCTGTCCGAAATCGTAATCTGTCAGACCCATACGCCGGAAAGCTATACATCGGAATCCCTGGCGTACCGCTGGGGCCGGGACGGGCTGGCGCCGCCGCGCGTCCTCGAGACCCATGACGCCCGGCGGGTGCTGCTGGCCCGCGCCTCGGACGATCCCCTTCCGCAGACCGTTTTCATCAACCAGTTCAGCCGGAACCTGAGGGGCGACATCCCCGTCTGCGTCTATCACGGTGGTCCCGACGGGTTTGACGCCGAACGCCGCCAGGAAGTGCCGGGGTGGGGCGCGGTGGAAGCGCTCCGATGCGACCTGAACGACGACGGGATGCCCGACCTGATCTTGGCCAACGCCTCCGAGAACTCGGTCCGCCAGGATCCGGGGTCCTACGTGTATTACAACGCGGAAGGGCGATTCGGAAGCGAACCGAACGTGCGCCTGCCGACCGTGCGGGCCCACGGGGTCTGTTGCGCGGACCTGGACCGGGACGGATACCTGGACCTCGTCTTTTGCGGATTCGACAATCCGGATATCGTCATCTTCTACGGCGGACAAGACGGCTTCGACGCCGGCAGAACGGAGCGCATCCGCCTCGAATACGAGGGCGTCGTGTACAAGGATCCGCGCTGGATCTTCCTCGTCGACCTGAACGGCGACGGCTGGCTCGACCTGGTCGTGCCGCAGATCGCCGACGATTACAGCTTCATTCTCCGGGGCGGGCCGGAAGGCTTCAGCATGGACCGGTGCCAGGCGCTTTCCGTGTGGCACGGCGCCTGCGCCCGGGCGGCGGACCTCAGCGGGAACGGGTATCCCGACCTGGTCATCGGCGGACACGAGCCGTCGATCGGGGCGCCCCACGACTCCTTCGTGCACATCTACTGGAACGGTCCCGACGGGCTACGCGAGGACCGCCGTACCCTCCTGCCGTCCAACGCGGTGAACGCCATGTCCATCATGGACTTCAACGGGAATGGCCTGCTCGACCTCTTCGTCTGCTCCTACCACGACAACCGTGTGCGGGACATCGATTCCTACATCTACTGGAACCGTGTCGGCCGGGGATTCTCGGCCGACGACCGCACCCGGCTGTTCACACATTCCGCGTCGGGCTGCGTGGCCGCGGATTTCGACGAAGACGGCCGCGTCGACATCGCCATCGCCTATCACAAGGTCGAGGGCGACCACGTCGGCCATTCCGCCGTCTGGTGGAACGGTCCCGGCGGGTTCGACGCCAGGCGGGTCACCCGGCTGCCCACGACGGGTCCCCACGGCATGACCGCCGTGCAGACGGGCAACGTGTTGGATGCGGGTCCGGAAGAATACTATGTCTCGGCGCCACACGAGATACTCCGGGGACAGGCCGTGACCGGCATCGACTGGGAAGCGGAATGCGGACCGGGCACCTGGGTGCACGCCCAGGTCCGGTGGGCGGACTCGGTGGAAGCACTGGCACGATCGGCCTGGCACGGCGCCGGGGGACCGGGCACCTGGTATGAAACGCCCCAGCCGGTACGGGGCGCGGGCACGGGCGCGGGCACGAGCACGGGCGTGGGCACGGGCGCGGGACCATGGGTCCAGTACCGGCTTGCGCTGGGCGCGAAAAACGGGGGAAGCACCCCGAGGGTCACGGAAGTCCGGTTGGAAACGGGCTGACGGCCCGGCCGCCTCGTCCCTCGGCAAGGGGGACCGCGGGTCGGCGGATGGATCACCGGAGAACAGGGCATGCGCAAGGCGTCGGAAGTCTTCGATGAGATACAACGCTGGGCGGAAGCGGACGATCAGATCAGGGGACTGGTCCTGTCGAGTGGCCGGGTCGATGGAAACGACACGGTCGACCTGTTGTCGGATTACGACGTGATCGTGTACGTCAGGGACCTGGAACCCTACAAGCGGGACGATAACTGGCTGGAAGCGTTCGGATCCGTGATGACGCGCTCGCCGCCCTTGCCAACCTTGTTTGATGACGTCAGGATTGGCCGCATGGTGATCTATGACGATGGCGTACGGATCGACTGGAGCATCGCGAACGCTGAATCCATGCACGACCTCAACGGCGAGCCCGAACCGTACCGGGTGCTGCTGGACAAGGACCGGATCGTAAAGAACCCCATACTGCCCTATCACAGCGCCTACCACGTTCAAAGACCTTCGAAAGACGAATACGACGAACTGGTGGCCGATTTCTGGTGGGACATCATCTACGTGGCCAAGGCCCTGTGGCGCGATGAACTCTACTGGGCAAAGCACATGAACAGGAAGGTCCATTCGCCCTTCCTGGAGAAGGTCATCGAATGGCATATCGGAATGATAAACGACTGGTCGGTTACGACCAACAAACACGGCCGCTGGTTCAAGCGTTACCTGGACCCCGGGACATGGGCGGAAATCGAATCCACGTATTCGGGAGCGGATCTGGATCAAAACTGGGATGCCCTGTTTAATGCGACCCGGCTGTTTCGGCGTCTTGCCGTTACCGTCGCCGCCGAGATGGATTTCGACTATCCTCACGAAACCGACCGGCGCGTCACGGCGTACATGGGGAAGATCAGGCGGCTGGACCGGGACGCCGAGGATTTCGTGTGAACCCTAACACTGGAGTATCGAAGATGAAGGCACTGCTTGAAAAACTGAACATCGAAGCCTTGAACGCCGGGGCCTGTACGGGGATGGACGGCTGGATACACGGGGAGGGACCGATCCTGACGTCGTACAACCCGACGACCGGCGATCCGATCGCGGGCGTTCGGCAGGCGACGCCCGAGGTCTATGACCGGGTGATCGAACACGCCCGCGCCACCTTCGATACCTGGCGAGCGCTGCCCGCGCCGAAGCGGGGCGACATGGTCAGGGACCTGGGCAACATCCTGCGGGCGTACAAGGAACCGCTGGGTGAACTCGTCTCCCTGGAGATGGGCAAGATCCGCGTGGAGGGCATGGGCGAAGTCCAGGAGATGATCGACATCTGCGATTTCTCCGTCGGCCTTTCCCGCCAGTTGTATGGACTGACCATCGCGAGCGAGCGGCCGAGTCACCGCATGAGCGAGCAGTGGCACCCCCTGGGCGTGATCGGCATCATCACCGCCTTCAATTTCCCCGTGGCCGTCTGGTCGTGGAACGCTTCCCTGGCCTCGGTGTGCGGCGACGTCACCGTATGGAAGCCGAGCGGGCAGACGCCGCTGACGGCCGTGGCCACGCAGCACCTGTGCAACCGGGTCATGGCCGACCACGGGGTGGACGGCGTGTTCAACCTGGCCATCGGCCGCGGCAGCGACGTGGGCAATCTCATCCTAGATGACGAACGCATACCGCTCGTTTCCTTCACGGGTTCGACCGCGACGGGAAAGACCGTGGCCGCACGGGTCGCTTCCCGGTTCGGCCGCAGCATACTCGAACTGGGCGGCAACAACGCGATCGTCATCACCGAGCACGCCGATCTCGAACTCGCCGTGCCCGGCATCGTCTTCGGCGCCGTGGGTACGGCGGGACAACGGTGCACCTCGACGCGTCGCATCATCGGGCACAGGAGCTTGACGACGAAGCTGATCGATCGATTGGCCCGCGCCTACGCGCAGGTGCCGATGGGAGATCCCATCGACGACGGCACGCTCATGGGACCGCTGGTCACGGCCGACGCCGTAGACGACATGATGCAGGCCATCGAGCAGGCGAAGGCCGAGGGCGGCGAGGTGGTCACCGGGGGGAAACACCGTCCGGACCTGGGACCGCACTTTGTCGAACCGACCATCATCCGCATGCCCGCCCAGTCGGACATCGTGAAACAGGAGACCTTCGCGCCGATCCTTTATATCCTGGAATATGAGACCATGGACGAGGCCATAGACCTCCACAACGACGTGCCCCAGGGGCTTTCCAGCGCCATCTTCACCGACAGCCTGCGCGAGGCGGAACGCTTTCTCTCCGCAACGGGATCGGACTGCGGCATCGCGAACGTGAACATCGGCACGTCGGGCGCCGAGATCGGCGGGGCCTTCGGGGGCGAGAAGGAGACGGGCGGCGGCCGGGAATCGGGCTCGGACGCCTGGAAAGCCTACATGCGCCGCCAGACCAATACCGTCAACTGGTCCACCGATCTCCCGCTGGCCCAGGGGATCGAGTTCGACACCGGCGTATCGGACGACGACTGACCGCGCTTCTCAAATCGACCACAGGGAGGAACACTGATGTCATCCAACGGAGCGTTTATCATCGACAAGAACCTGGGCGCGCGCCTGGATGAGACCCAGGCCGATCTGACCAGGGTGAACGCCGACGGCAGGGACGTGGTCCCGCCGACGGACGAACAGAAGTACCTGTTCGACAAGGACGGCTGGCTCTTGATCCCCGGCGTGCTTTCCGAGGCCGAATGCGCGGAGATGCGGGCGTTCGGCCTGCAGTTGCATCACGATCCGGAGTCCATACCCGAGCGGGAGCGGTCGGCGATCGGCGGCCCGCTGCAAAGCCTGACGGATCATCCCATGGTGGTGGGGTTCATGAACGAATTCCTGGCCTATCCCGGCCTGTCCAACCAGATCTGCTACGGTTTCAGGCAGGAATCGGCCACTCTGTTCTACCGGGAAGCCGGCGACGGCGAGTTCGGGCCCCACAACGGGAACGGCATGCTGCGGCTCCCCGGCGACTCCCATCTCTACCGCTGCATTCCCGGGAAGGCCAACTCCGCGCTGACCCGGGTGGTCTGGGAGTTGAACCCGGTGGAGGAGGGGAACGGCACGCTCCTGGTAACCGGCAGCCACAAGTCCGTCTTTCCCACGCCGTCCTCCATCCAGTCGCCGGACTCGCCGATCTGGGATACATATACCTGTCCGGCTGGATCGCTGATGTTCTTCACCGAGGCCCTGACGCACAGCGGAAGGCCGTGGGTTAGCGAGAAGTATCCGCGCGTCGCCATTTTCAGCTGCTACAACTCCGTCGGCTCCAGGTGGCACAACTGGGATCCCCATCCGGAGCTGCTCGCCTCCATGCCGCCCCTGCGCCAGACGCTCTACCGCGGTGTCTACGTTGGGAACAATCTGGTGGGGGGCGTGATGCTATAGGACCGTCGGCCGTGATCGGTATCCGGCCGGCTCAGACGATCCCGGGGCGTCGATTTAAATGATGGAATCGGGTTCCGCGGGCTACGCCGTTTACGCCGATTACGCCGGTCAGCCCGGGTACCGCAGGTAGTTCTCCTCCAGCACCTTGCCGAGACAGTGCAGGAGATAGTCGGCGTTCTCCCGGGTGAAGACCAGGGGAGGCTTGATCTTCAGCACGTTGTGCAGGGGACCGTCGGTGCTGATCAGCACCCCGTGGTCCCGCATTCGGTTGGCCACGTACGAGGCCTGGAGGCCGCCCGGTTCCAGCGTGTCGCGGTCCAGCACGAGTTCCACGCCCACGTAGAGCCCCATGCCGCGGACGTCGCCGATGATCGGGTGGTCCGGCGCCAGGGCGCAAAGCCCTTCCAGCAGGTAGCCGCCCACCTCCAGGGCATTGGCCTGGAGTCCTTCTTCCTCGATGACATCCAGCACTGCCAGGCCGATGGCGCAGGAGACCGGGTTCCCGCCGAAGGTGTTGAAATACTCCATGCCGTTGTCGAAAGCGCCCGCGATCTCGGGTGTGGTCACGACCGCGCCCAGCGGGTGGCCGTTCCCGATGGGCTTCCCCAGGGTAACGATGTCCGGACCCGCGCCCTGGGTCTCGAATCCCCAGAAGTGCGAACCCACGCGTCCGAATCCCACCTGCACCTCGTCGGCGATGCACAGGCCGCCCGCTTCGCGCACGTGTTGGAATGCCTCTTTGAAATAGCCGTCCGGCAGTACGATCTGCCCGCCGCAACCGGGCAGGGACTCGGCGATGAAGGCGCTGATGCCGCGGTCCTGTTCCGCGAGCGCATCGATCCGTTCGCGTACGTGGTCGGCATACCGCGCGCCTGTTTCCGGCGAATAGCCCTTGTACGACCCGCGGTAGGGGTCGGGCAGCGGCACCTTGTGGACATGGGGCGGCGCGCCTTCGCCGCCCGGACCGTCGAACTTGTACGGACTGATGTCGACCAGGGACGTCAGGTTGCCGTGGTAGGCGCCGTCGAGGATGAGCAGGTCCCGCTGTCCGGACCAGGTCCGCGCCAGGCGGAGGGCGAGGTCGTTGGCCTCGCTACCGGAATTCACGAAGAAACACACGCGGAGCGGTTCGGGCAGCTTCGCGCAGAGGCGTTCGGCATAGTCCACGAGGTTGTCGTGCAGGTAGCGGGTATTGGTGTTCAGCACGGCCATCTGGCGGTGGCTCGCGGCGACCACCCGGGGATGGCTGTGTCCCACGTGGGGCACGTTGTTCACGGCGTCGAGGAAGGCGCGGCCCTCATCGTCGTAAAGGTACTGCATGTGGCCCCGGACGATCTTCAGGGGACGCCGGTAGGAGACGCTCAAGGACCTGCCGATGTGCGCGCGGCGGGACGACAGGACCTCCCGCGGCGTCCGCTGGTCCGGCGGGAACGCCCCGGCGGGCACGCCGAGTATGGCATTCGGGTCCGGGGCCAGGCTTCGCCAGACGTTGCGTTGTCCGGGGCCCGCCACACCTGGGAAATCCCCCTTCTTGCCCAGCAAATCGGTGACGACTTGAAAATGCAGGTGGGGCGGCCACCCGCCGTTTACCGCCGGGTCGCCGAGCGTTGCGAACCTTTCACCTTTTTCGATCCGCTTGCCTTCGAAAAGTCCGTTGAGCGATTCGACGCTCAGATGCCCGTACAGCGTGTAGAACGTCGGCGCCGAACCGGCCGTGCCGGTCGTGCCTTCCGGTTCCACCGTCCCTTCCCGTTCTTCCGCAGCATGTTCCAGTATGATGCAGGGGCCGTAGTCCAGCGGCTGCGTGTTGTTCCTGAAGCTGTGGACCTTTCCCTCCATCGGCGCGAAGACCGGCGATCCGGCGGGCAGGAAGACATCCATGCCCAGGTGGATGGTCCGGCGTTCCGGCATTTCATCGGAATCCAGGGTGAACTGCCCGGCGGTGTAGACCTGGCGTGCCTCGTCGTACCGGCCGATCCCCGCCTCGGCCCCGGTTTCCTCCATGCGCCGGAAAACCTCCCTGGCAAGGTCGTCCACGCCGATGGAACCTCCCAGCAGGGCCCGGTCAGCGCTGCTCACGCTGAGATCGAATACCAGGGCGGTGGAGAGGTCCACATCGGGACCCATGACCGGTGCGAAAGTGCCGCGCCTCGATGAAAGGTACGCTTCGATGCCCGGGGTCTGCGGACAGGGCGGCCGTCCGCAAGCGTCCCGGAACAGGTATTCCGCGAAGGATGGGGGGACGTCCTGGAGTTTTTCGAGGAGGTCCCAGGCGTGCTTCTCGCTGACGGACAGGTAGGCGTTCTCCGGTTCGGCAACCTGCTGGTGGGCCGAGATGGCCACGCTCATACAGAGCCGCATCACGGCGCAGTGGTACAACAGCTTCAGTTCCAGTTCCGTCAACGGGTGCTCGGCGTGGTACCCGGCCACGACGTGGGCGGCTGCCGTGAGGGGTTCTGACTTGCAGAGCATGACATAGGCGGCGGCCACGGCCGGTTCGAAGAGCGCGCAGGAATGCACCATGTCGCCGAAGTCGATCAGTCCGGCCACTTCCAGATCGCTCGAAGCCGGGTCTTCGGAGCGGACCCGGCGAATCCGGCTGACCAGACTGACCAGGACATTCTGGTCGTTGGCGTCGTTGTGGATGAACTGACGCGGCAGGGTGTCGAGCCAGGGTCCTACGGCTCTTTCGTACGCTTCGCAGAAACCCATGACCAGGTCGCGCCGGCCGGCGTCGGGGATCAGGCCGGCGTACCGTCGCACGACGTCCGGGCCGTTGTCCATGTTCCAGATGAGCTCCTGTTGCTTTTCCTCGTGGGAGAAATCGACGAAAGCGCGGGTCAGCCGTCCGAGGAAGGCGCCGAGGTGGTTCAGCAGACCGGGACCGTGCGGCCTGACGTCGCAGAGGGGCCGTCCGTCGACGTAGGTCAGCATCCGGACCAGGTGACGGCGTCCGCCGTGTCCTTTGACCAAAGTGATGGCCTCGCCGTCCCCTGTGCGGCATACCCGCGGCCAGTCGGCGCCTTCGAAGTGTGCGGCCAGGTGTTCCAGGGCGGCGTGCTGAAGGTCGAGAATGCCGCGCCGCTCGCCGGCGCCGGAGATCTTGAGGACGAACACCTCCCCGTTGCCGGCGGTCACCCGGTAGTTCTGATCGCGCTCGCTTGGCAACGCGCGCAGCGCGCCGGAAACGCCATACAGGGAACGGGCGAGTTCGCCGGCCTCTTCAGGACTGAAACGGGGCCGGTTTTCGGAGATGGCGGACAAAGGGGACCTGCTACCGGGCATAGTCATCGTCGTTGTTCCCGCGCCAGTCGGGGAGATATCCCTCCGTAAGTCCGTAACCATACGAGGGCCCGATCTGGTTGGTGGATTTCCAGGGCCACGCCTGGCCGCCGATGAGGCGGAAATCATGGCCTTTTCCGCAGAGCCAGTAGAACATGTGGGCCACGTAACGGGCGGATCCGTGTCCCCCGTAATCGGCGTGCCTGAAGTCGAAATCCGGTTCGGCGATCCAGTCCCGCGCCGGAGGCACCGTGCGCCAGTAGCTGTACTTCAGCATGTGCCGCATGCCGGTTGCCGTGGACGCGCCGCGGCGATGGAGGATGCTCTGCGAATGCAGGCCGATGGTGCCGGCGGGACCCGAACACAAGACGCCGTTCTCCTCCTGCGTTCGCCGGGTCGTGCGGATGTGGGAGCCGGGCGTGACTTCGGTGGGTCCCATCTCATCGGGGGTGTCCTGGGGGAAATAGAACACCTCGACGAAATGGACCTCCGGTCCGAAGAGGTGATCGGCGTCGTGATGCCACCCCTGCGGGCCTTCCGGGCATGCGACCCGGTGGTCGCTGACCAGCACCGGCAAGCCCACGTGACGGCCGAGGAGCGAGCGAAGCGCACCCGCCAGCACGGGGTTGAGCAGGACGTGCTCGATGAACCAGTCTTCGAGCAGGATCGAACTCGGTTCATGGGAATTCCGGATACGGACCAGGTCGTCTTCGGTCATGCCGGAGGGCATGTAGCTCGGATTGGCGGGGATCTTCCCGTCCAGGTAATCGCGCGTCCGCCGGTTGATCTCGTCGGGGACGACGCCCTCGAAATGCAGGTATCCTTCCCGGCAGAAGCGCAGTACGTCCGAGTCCGTGAGCGTGGGCTCGCAGTCGAAAGTCCGCCGGGATGCATCGTACTGCATGTTTTATTCCTTGATTATGGGTCTGCGCGGCGTCTATTTCCTATATAAACATTTCTTGGGACAACAGTGAAATATGCAGTGCGATCTGCCGGCGGGACAAGGGTTTTCCGACCGGACACATGCATTGCGGCCATTGCGAAAGGGTTCGAAGCCATGGGCATCTATGAAGACATCGGCGTGCGTCCGGTCATCAACGCCATCGGTACGGCCACGCGTTACGGGGGCGCCCTTCTGGATCCGGAAATCATGGAGACCATGCGCGTGGCTTCCCGCGAGTTTTGTATCCTGGACGAACTGCACGAGAAAGCCGGGGAGAAGGTCGCCCGAATGCTCGGCGTGGAAGCGGCCTACGTCACCGCCAGCGCCGCCTGCGGCCTGGTCATCACCACGGCGTCCTGCATGACCGGGACCGACCCGGAGCGGATCCGCCAGCTACCGGACACGACCGGGATGCGAGACGAAGTGGTCGTCCAGAAAACGCATCGGATCGCTTACGACCAGGCCATCCGGCTGACCGGCGCGAAACTGATCGAGCTGGACGACTCGGACGGTCCGCCCGTAGAGGCCATGCGGGCGGCCATCGGCGACGGCACGCGCACGGCGGCGGTCTTCTACCTGGGCAAGAACTTCAGGGACGACAACGCCGTCCCCCTGGAACAGGCCGTGGCCATGGCCCATGCCGTCGACGTGCCCGTCATCGTCGACGCCGCCTCGGAATGTCCGCCGGTGTCCACGCTGACCCGGTTCACGGAAGCCGGCGCCGACCTGGTCATATTCAGCGGCGGCAAGAGTCTCCAGGGTCCCCAGTCGACCGGCCTCATTATCGGGCGGAGGGACCTGATCAGTGCCTGCGCGGTGAACGGGACGCCCTTCGCCACGGTCGGCCGGCCGATGAAGGTCAGCCGGGAGGAAATCTTCGCGTTCATCAAGGCCCTCGAGATCTATCTGAACCGGGACCACGCGTCGGACGCGGCGGCCTGGGAAGAAAAGGTGCGGTACATCGAAGGGGAACTGGGCGGAATACCCCACGTCACCCTCAGCCGGCTCGATCCGGAGGAAACCTACGCCGTGCCCCAGCTCAAAGTCACCATCGGCCCGGAAGCCGGTCTGACCGGGGATGACGCGGTGAAGACCCTGCTTGACGGCCATCCCAGGATCATCGTGCAGGAACGGGGCGAGGATGGATTCTCCATCAACCCCCACAACCTGCAGGACGGACAGGAGCGGATCGTGGCCGAACGGTGCCGGGAGGTGCTTACGACAGGGTAGCGGCCCGGTCGGTACACCGTGCGTCCAGGCCTGGCCAGGACCACGCGCGTCCAAACCCTTGCCGAACCGGGTAAAAGAGTCTTGTCCAAGACCTGCCCGCGGCCGGAAAATACCTTGCAAGCTTTCGTAATAAAACTATTTTCAACTTGATACTTTTTTCGACGTGATCGTCTTTTGAGAAAAAAACGAATCATTTCCCTTGCCCGGACCACCGGATTGATCTGATTGGTTACGCTGGATGCGAAATATTACCTGCCACACACTTCAAACTCTCGAAGGAGACCTCCGATGACACAGCATGTCATTTGGAAAACCCTGAATGCCCTCGTTGTGGTGTCTGGCCTGCTCATAATCTACGGCGCCTTTGCCGATGTGCGCCCGGCACATGCGCAAACGCGGATACCCTGTCCACTGCCTGAAGGGGCAACGCCTCCTGCGGACCCGGCTGTGACGGCCCGGCAGGTGGAAGACGGCAGCGCCACCCTTAAGGATTTCGCGCTCGCCGTGAGGGAGCGGTCCAGGGAATATGCCCGTGGGGCCGCGTCCCACGAGGAAGGGGTATATATCGGATGTATCGTCAGGCAGGAGGATGGGATCTGGCGTTCCGGTTCCACCTACATCGTGAGCCTGACGCTCGACGGAAGAGTGTACATTCACGCGAAGGACATGGCCTTGTCGGGCCGGCAACTCAACCCATTGGTTTACGGATCGATCCTTCTTTCCCTGGGCGTCCCCCAAACCGTTCTGCTTAACCTGGCATCTCCCGATCCCGCTACCGCCGGGCAAGCCTTAAACGCTCTCCTTGGCATATTGTCGCAGGAACCGGACGGCGCATTCGACGCGACCGTCCCTATTCCGGGCTTGTCACCAGGCATACCCGGCGCCTCGGGCCATACCGCCGTCTATGTGGACCCCAACATAGGTTCTCCGGTCGTGCTGCTGGTCGGATTCGACATCAATGCGTCGCACCTGGTCGAAGAAGTCATCGACTACGGCGACCCGACCATTACCGCCATGGAGGTGGTGGACCGGGAAACTCTGAAGGCCTTCGTCTCGCAAGCGGGAGAGCACCTGCTTGAATTCATGCAGTCCGGTGATGCAGCCGCCAGCTCGAAATTCAGGCTCGCCTTGCGGGATCCGAACGGACCCTGGCGACACGGTTCCGTTTACCTCTACGTCCTGGACCTCAACAGCAACACGATCCTGTTTCACGCGGCGTTTCCGGACGAATTCGAGTACCGTCCCCTGACACCGACCGTCCGGGACGCCGTGACAGGAGAGTACATTCTGCCGCAGGTCATCGAGGCGGCGAAGGGCAATCCGGAAGGTGGCTTCGTGGAGTACTACTTCGACGATCCCACGGACGACACTGACAGCGCCGAGATCCCCAAGTTGGGCTACGCCCGCGAGTTCGCCGCTGAAATCCGGAGACCGGACGGAAGCGTCGTTTCGGCCGACTTCATCATCGGATCGGGCCTATATGGGCGCGCGCCCGTGACGGTCGCCCCCGATCCCTGTCCACTCCCCGCCGGCGTTGCTTCTCCCCCGGATCCGACTGTAACGGCGCAACAGGTGGAAGACGGCAGCGCCAGCCTGAGGGACTTCACGCTGGCCGCCAGAGAGCGGTTGAACCTGGAAAGAGGACAAGGCCTGTACCTGTACAATCTATGTCTCATCAGGCAGGAAGGGGGCCCTTACCGTTCCGGCTCCACCTACCTCGTGCAACTGACGCCCGACCGCAGGGTGTACGTTCACGCGAAGCAAATGGCCTTGTCGGGACGGCGCCTCAAAGCCTCGATCTATACGGCGATCCTGATTTCGCTGGGCGTCACGCCAGCCGATCTGGCCAAGCTGCAATCTACCGATCCCGCCATCCGAGGCCCCGCATTAGCCGCCCTCAACAACCTCTTGTCGCAAGAACCGGACGGCGCATTCGATGGGACCAGGTTCGGTGCACCCGGCGCCTCCGGCCATGCCGGCAGCTACTTCTCGGAGCATCTTGGCGTCCCGACCGTGCTGCTCGCGGGATTCGACTTGAACGAAACGCACCTGGACGAAGAAGTCATCGATTACGGCGACCCGGCCATTACCGCCAGCGAGGTGGTGGACCGGGAAACCCTGAAGGCCTTCGTCGGGGAAGCAGGGAGGTATTATCTCAACCTCTTCCAGGCCGAGGGTCGCGCCTCATCCACGAGATCCAGGGTTGCCCTGCGGGATCCGAACGGGCCCTGGCGACACGGCTCCGTGTACCTCTACGTCCTGGACCTCACCAGCAACACGATCCTGGTTCATGGAGCGTTTCCGGACCGATTCGAGCTTCGGCCCCTGGTAGCGACCGTGCGGGACGTCGTGACCGGAGAACTCATTCTGCCGCAGGTCATCGAAGCGGCGAAAAGCAACCCTGAAGGCGGCTTCGTGGAGTACTACTTCGACGACCCCTCCGACGATACCGACAGCGCCGACATCCCCAAGGTGGGCTACGCCCGCCAGTTCAAAGGTGAATTCCCGAGGCCAGACGGAAGCGTCCTCCCGATAGACGTCATCATCGGGTCGGGGTTTTACGGGCGCGCGCCGGTGACGGTCGTACCCGATCCCTGTCCACTCCCCACTGGCGTTGCGCCTTCACCGGACCCGGCTGTGACGGCGCAACAGGTGGAAGACGGCAGCGCCAGCCTGAGGGACTTCACGCTGGCCGCCAGAGAGCGGTTGGACGTGGAATTAGGCGATGGCGTGTACCTGTACAATCTATGTCTCATCAGACAGGAAGGGGGGCCTTACCGTTCCGGCTCCACCTACCTCGTGCAACTGACGCTCGACCGCAGGGTGTACGTTCACGCGAAGCAGATGGCCTTGTCGGGACGGCGCCTCAAAGCCTCGATCTATACCGCGATCCTTACCGCGCTGGGCGTCTCGCCATCCGATCTGGCCAAGCTGCAATCTACCGATCCCGCCATCCGAGGCCCCGCAATAGCCGCACTCAACAACCTCTTGTCGCAAGAACCGGACGGTGCATTCGATGCGGCCCGCTTTGGGGTACCCGGCGCCTCCGGCCATGCCGGCAGCTACTTCTCGGAGCACCTTGGCGTCCCGGTCATGTTGCTCGCGGGATTCGACCTGAACGAATCGCACCTGGATGAAGAAGTCATCGATTACGGCGACCCGGCCATTACCGCCAGCGAGGTGGTGGACCGGGCAACCCTGAAAGCCTTCGTCGGGGAAGCGGGTGAGTACTTTCTCAACCTCTTCGAGACCGAAGGTCGCGCCTCTTCCACGAAATCCAGGGTTGCCTTGCGGGATCCGAACGGACCCTGGCGGCATGGTTCGGTGTACCTCTACGTCCTGGACCTCACCAGCAACACGATCCTGGTTCATGGCGCATTTCCGGACCGGTTCGAGCTTCGGCCCCTGGTGGCGACCGTGCGGGACGTCGTGACCGGAGAACTCATTCTGCCGCAGGTCATCGAGGCGGCGAAAAGCAACCCGGAAGGCGGCTTCGTGGAGTATTACTTCGACGACCCCACGGACGACACCGACAGCGCCGACATCCCCAAGTTGGGCTACGCCCGCCAGTTCAAACGTGAATTCCCGAGGGCGGACGGAAGCGTCCTCCCGATCAACGTCATCATAGGGTCGGGAATCTACGATCCTGTACCCGATGGCCCGCCGGAGATTGTCCTGACGGTATCTCCCGCCACGCTGACGGAGGATGGCGGGGTACAGACGGTTACGGTGACGGCCACGCAGACCAGCGCGCCGATTCGGATCGCGTCGGAGATCGACCTTTCTCTGTCCGGCACGGCCACCGCCGACGATTACAGCGTCACGGGAGATCTGGTCATCACGATACCCGCCGGGGAGACGGAGGGGTCGACGGAACTGACCATCACGGTCGCGGACGACACCGTATTCGAATCCGGGGGGGAGACGATTGTCATTACCGCCCGCAGCAAGGATGTGGACCTCGATTCCGTCACGATTTCGGTGAACGATTCCTATGATGCCCCGGCGACAGTCGGCAGTCCGTCGCCGGTAACCCTGGAAGCAGGAGATTCGGAGACGGTCGACGCGGGTTCGCTGTTCAGCGGTACCAGCCTGAGTTACACGGCCACATCGTCAGATAACAACGTGGCCGAGGCCGTCATGTCAGCCGCCACGTTGACCGTGACCGGTGTGCGCAAAGGAACCGCTACGGTCTCGATCACCGCCAGAAACGCCGCGGGGGAGGTCAGCGTGTCCGCGAGCGTGACCGTCACGGCCGTCGCGGCGGAACGGGAGGCCTACACGAACATCCTGGCGGCCATGGGGCGGAGCATGCTGTCCGGCGTCTCCGCCACCATAGGCGGCAGGTTTACCGCGGGTGGCGGACGGGAGATCACCGTGGGAGGCCGAAGGATCGGCGGACTCGCATCGGGCATCACGGCGCTGGCCGGACTGACCGGCCACGGCCGGCAGACCGCGTCGAAGGAGATGGCGTTGCTCCAGGGTGCGGAACGCCGCCGCGGCGCGACCGGAGACTACCTGCTGCGGTCGAGTTCGTTCTCCTACGCGCTGGAGGATCATACCGGCAGCGGCGGGCTCAGATGGTCCGTCTGGGGCGCGGGCGACCTGCAGAACTTCGAGGGTGAACCCGACGTGGATGCCAGTTACGACGGAAGCCTCAAGACGGCGTATCTCGGGTTTGACGTGGCCACGGGACGCAGCTGGTTGGCGGGTATCGCCCTTTCACGCGCGATGGGCGAGTCCGACTACGACGTTACCGTGGCGAGCGGCAGCCTGGAATCGCGCCTTACCGCGGTGCTGCCGTACTTGCGCTGGACCTGCCCCACCGGTTTCACGGAAGTGTGGTCGATCGTGGGATTTGGCGCCGGCGAAGCCGAGGTGGAGGATGGCACGAGCGACCTGTCCATGCGCATGGGCATGCTGGGCGCACGGTCCCGGCTGGCCTCCTCGGGTGGTCTGGGGCTCGACCTGGTGGGCGACGCGGGGTTGCTCCGCCTTTCCACCTCCGACAGTGAATCGGCCGCGCTGAGCGACATTGCGACTGATGTGCAGCGGATACGCGTCGGCCTGGAAGGGTCGCGTTCGACCGCCCTCGCGGGTGGAACCACCATTACGCCCTACGCACAGGTGGCAGGACGCTACGACGGAGGCGACGGACAGACCGGACAGGGCCTCGAAGTCTCCGGCGGACTCCGCCTGACCGGCGGTCGCGTCGGACTTAATGCCCGGGGCCGTTTCCTTGCGGTCCATTCGGCCGAGGGATACCGGGAGAATGGCGTTTCGCTCGTCGCCTTTCTGAGGTCGAATGCGGACGGCCGGGGTCTTTCGATGTCCGTGGCGCCGCGCATGGGCGCCGGAACCGCGGACTCCGGCATGATGTGGCGCGAACGGCCCCTGGCCAACTCCACCTTGCGCGGCGGCAGCCGCGCCCGTTCCATGCGGGCCGAGGTGGGCTACGGCCTCGCCTCATCGCCCACGGGCGTGCTCTTCACCCCCTTCGGCGACCTTTACCTCGACGGGGATGAACGCCGTCAGTTGCGGCTGGGCACCCGCATAGGCGCCGCGGACATCGGGTCGCGTACCGGATCCCTGGAACTTTCCGGCGCGCGGGTCGACCGGCGCGGAGCATCCGACCATCGCATCGGTCTCGTTGCACGCATGAGCTTCTGAGTCACGCGATAATCGCTTCGCGTACTGTGAATTTGTCTTACAAGTAAGTATTCAAACGTATTGAGTTTTAGCGCTTGACGAGCAACGAAACGAGAGATACGTTAACGCCACATCCGAGTCCATTGGTTTTTGTATTTCGAAGGGGTGTTGATTCAAGGCATCGGCGAAAGGGCGATTTTGGGATAAATGACTGAAGACAAAACCTGGATCGTACCCGATCCTCACGCATCGTGTGAAGTCCGCCTGGACGACGAGACCGTGACCGTGCTGCGCAGGCACGGGAATCCGCAAGGCCCGCGTCTCGTCCTGAGCCACGGCAACGGACTCGCCATAGACCTTTACTATCCCTTCTGGTCTCTCCTCACCGACGACTATGATCTGATCCTGTACGACCAGCGGAATCACGGCTGGAATACCGTCGGCGATCAGCAGAAACACGACGTGCCGACGTTGATCCACGACCAGCGCCTGATCCTCGAGGCCATCGACGATCAGTTCGGTCAAAAGCCGAAAGTCGGCGTCTACCACTCCGTCGCGGCATTGATCACCCTGCTGTCCATCTCGACCTTCAAGGATCTGATGTCGTCGGGCCCGGCGATCGATTTCTCCGGACTGGTCCTCTTCGATCCGCCCCTCTGCAAGCCGGGGGTCAGCCAGGTCGAATTCGACGCGGCCGCGGAACAGGTCGCCGCCGCCACGAGGCGACGCGGGCATTTGTTCCAGACGGAAGAGGACTTCGTGGAGCTTCTCAGCTACTCGCCAGGCTTCGTCCGCGTCGTCCCCGGGGTCCGCGAACTCATGGCGAAGACGACACTGCGGCAGACCGATAGCGGGGACGGTTTCGAACTGCGGTGTCCTCGGGAATACGAGGCCCAGATCATCGATTATTCGAGAAGCTATTCGGTGCTTGTGGATTTTGATGAACTCGACTGCCCGACGAAAGTCATCGGGGCGGACCCCACCCTCCCCTATTCCTACCTGCCCACCCTGGACCTGCGCGACATGGTGACAGTAGACTACGACTTCCTGCCCGAGACGACGCATTTCTTTCCCCTGGAACAGCCGGAGGAATGCGTATCGCTGCTCCGGGATTTTCTCGTAAGCAACCGCCTGTTGCATTCGGCCTGAGACGGCTGGAGTTTGTCAACCAGCTGGATCTGCCGTCGCCGTGGCCTTGACGCGTACTGTGACGATATCCGTGTCGTGGTACTGTTGGTGACGTACGGAAGACGCCAGGTGCCGCAGGAGCCGGAGAGAGACTTCCTGATCGATGGACGTTTCGTCGGCGTCGTCGGGTAACGTGGCGAGTCTGTCCTGGAAATTCTCGCCCCTCGGTGCAACGACGAACTCGAGCACCGCCCCGCTTTCCTCCCTGAATGCAACGAGCCGCAGACTCTTCCGCTGACGCGCTCCCTGCTCTTCCTGCGCTCCCTGTTCCTTCTGCTCTTCCTGATGCGTGAGCGTCAGCAGGGTCTCTTCGGCGACGGCGTCGAGGCGTCCGGCCATGGCCGCGTCCCAGCCGGACCGGGAGGCGAAGTCCCCGAGGAACGATCGGATTTCAGCCAGGGCGGATGTGTCCAGTGCCGTCTCCATCCGGTAGCGTCGGTGTCCGGTGGCACTGAGCGCCAGGTTGAGGAGAATAGCCACCAGGCCCCCCGCGGTCATGCCGTTCCGGAACAGGCCCCCCGCGAACTGCGAGACGAACTCCGGATAGATCAGCTCATATTGCAGGCTGAATCCTACCAGGAAAGCGGCGCCCACGATGAAGCCCTTGTTCTTGTCGAGCCCGTCCTGGAGGACGATCCTGAGCCCGACGATGAAGAGCATCGCCAACAGCACGATGAAGTACGCCGCGAAGACCGGATCCGGAATGGCCAGTACCAGGGCGAACACCTTCGGCAGGAATACGAGCACCAGGAAAGCGGCGCCGGTGAAGAGCCCCACAATCCGGGCGGCGACGCCGGTGAGTTCGATAAGCGGTACGCTGGTCGTGTAGGTCGTGCCCGGGACGGTCCCCGCGAGTCCGGAGAGGAAAGATCCCACGCCGTCGACGGTCATCGCGCCCTGTATCGATCTGAAATCGACCGCCCTGGACTGCCGCCATGAAATGCGCTGGACGGCGACGCAACTGCTGATCGTACGGAGCGAGACGACCACCGCCACGAGCATAAAGCCCGGTAGCAGCACCCAGAATTCGCTCCCGAAACCCACGTCGAACCCCGGCCATTGTACTGCCGGCAGGTTGATCCAGTCCGCCCCGGCGATTCTTTCCACGTTGAACAGTCCGAAAAAACCGCCGACCCCGGACCCGGCGGCCACGCCGATGATCGGCGCCCAGAGACGCAGCTTCGCGGGACCCTTCAGAGTCAATCCGGAAATGACGGCCACGGTGGCCGCGGCGCTGAGGACGGCGCCGGTTGACATCCGCCCGTCCGGCGCCGCCGACAGCATATCGCCCATCACGGGCATCACCGTGACGGGAATCAACATGATCACGGTGCCCGCGACCGTGGGCGTGAGGATGCGCTGGAACAGCGAAAGCCGCCACGAAAGGGCGATCGGAACCAGGGAGGACACGACGACGAGTACGGCGAGCAGGGCCGGACCGCCGGCCGCCAACGCCTCGATGCAGATCGATATGTACGCCGCCGACGTGCCCATGACCAGGAGATGGCCCGAACCGATCCTGCCGAAGCGAAGGACCTGCAGCATCGTGGTCGCGCCGCAGATCGCGACCGAGGCAAATACAGCCCACGCGACGGCGTCTTCCGATTGTCCGGCGGCCCGCATGACGATCATCGGGATGATCATCACCGCGGCGATATTCAACAAGGCCAGTTGCAGACCCAGGCCGAGTGCCAGCGTCGTCGGGGGCGGTTCATCCGGTTGAAACCGCAAGCCTGAACGGATGTCGGATCCACCAGAACTCATCTGGATGTTCTCCCGGCTGCCGCCTTCACTACGTCCGTTCGATTTTTCCGAAAGTTCAGTTGATTTTTAAATCGCCAGCCGTTATACTATTATCCGCAATCCTATACAACTGTAACTGTTCGCTCTTTTTAAGGAAAGGAAGACATCCATGGCTACGACCGCTGATCGTATCAGGAAGCTCATCGAGGACAACCTGGAAGTCGACGGACAGCCCATCGCGCTGCCGGATGATCTCAACATCAGCCTTTCTGAGGCCGGCGTTTCCTCCGTGGACATTCTTGCGTTCGCAAAGCTTGTCGCCGAGGATTTCAACATGGAATTCTCCCCTCAGGATTGCGTTGACGTCAAGACGGTGCAGGAACTCGTCAGCCGCCTGGACGCCGCCGCCTGAGCATTCCTTACGACCGTCGCGCGTTTCGAATGTCGCGCGTTTCGACCGTCGCGCGAAATACCAGCCCGTCTGCAGCATCGTCAACGAATGCGCAGACGGGTTTCGCGCGTTTGGGGCAGACGACCGGGCCGTTGGCGCAGCCAACCGTGTCGTTCGCACAGTGGCCCGGGCTGTTGGCGCTTAGCGGATCCAGTAGCTCATGCGCTGGAACGGATAACCGGGCAGGGCGCGTCTTCGACGGGATTCACCCGCGAACAGTCCGCCCGCTGATATCGGCAATCCGATATCGTAGGC